>JBFWJG010000001.1:0-110152 GCA_050253335.1 Deferribacterales bacterium
TTATGCCGTTGCGGCTGAGCTTGCCATGGCGGATAAAAACACCGAGATGATGGATCCCGAGATTCTCCTCCGCAGCATAGAAAAACAGTGCGAGCAGGGGATCGACTACATCACGGTTCACTGCGGAGTGACCAAGGAATCAGTCGCCAGAATGGACAGAACAGACAGGGTCTGCGGAATAGTGAGCAGGGGCGGGTCAATCACAGCTAACTGGATCCGCAGAAACGGCAAAGAAAACCCGCTTTATGAATACTACGAAGATCTTCTGGATATAGCATATAAATATGATGTAACACTGAGCCTTGGTGACGGCTTCCGTCCGGGCGCAATCGTTGACGCGTCCGACAGAGCCCAGATAGACGAGCTCATAATCCTCGGCGAACTTGCCAAGAGAGCGAAGGAGCGCAATGTTCAGGTAATTATCGAAGGCCCCGGGCATGTTCCCCTTAACCAGATTGAGGCGAACATGACACTGCAGAAAACCCTCTGCGACGGTGCGCCCTTCTATATCCTCGGCCCGCTCCCCACTGACATAGCCCCCGGCTACGACCATATAACCGCGGCAATCGGCGGAGCCATAGCGGGAGCCGCGGGTGCGGATTTCCTCTGCTATGTCACTCCGGCGGAGCATCTCTGCCTTCCGGATGAAAACGATGTGCGTGAAGGGGTTATTGCCTCCCGCATCGCAGGGCACATAGCAGACATCGCAAAAGGCTACCCGGGTGCGATGGAACGTAATATACTTATGAGTAAATACAGAAAAGAGCTTAACTGGGAGGGGATGTTCTCCCTCGCCATAGACCCCGTTAAGGCAAGAGAAAAATTCGAAAGGAACAGGGATGTTGATTCCTGCTCCATGTGCGGGAAATTATGCGCAGTGAAGATAGACAAAAAGCTTCCGACTATTTAAGGCTTTACCTCGTTTTTGAGGAAGACATGCTCCAAGTGCCGCTGGATGAGTTTATTCCGGCGGTTATTGAGGGTGGTGTAACGGCAATCCAGCTCCGCAACAAGGGGGCTGACCTCCGCCGGACGCTCATTACCGGACACAGGATAATGGAGCTCATAGAAGGCACGGGCACTCTGTTTGTGGTGAATGACAGAGTTGATCTTGCCCTTGCTCTGGGTGCTGAGGCTGTGCATCTTGGGATAAAGGACATCCCCCTTGAGGCGGCCGTGAACACATGGCCTGAAACGGTCTACGGCTATTCCTGCAACTGCTTAACGGATCTGGAAACGGCGGTGAACGGCGGTGCGTCATACATAGGCGTGGGGCCGGCGTTTAATACTGATACGAAGAAGGATCTCCGCCCTGTCATCGGGCCGGAGGGGATAAGGCTCATAACGGAAAGAAGCCCTCTGCCCGCCATCGCCATAGGCGGCATAAAGGCTTCTAACATAAAGAATCTCAAAGGGATGGGGCTCTCCGGCGTGGCGGTTTCATCCGCACTTTGCGCCTCGGGCGATCCTTACTGCGATGCTAAGCTGATGCGTGAGCTTGCGGAGGAGCTTTGAAGGAATTTGCCTTTATCGAAAGCCTGAAAAGCCTGAGCCCAAAGGGCGGTCTGCACGGAATAGGCGATGATGCCGTTCTTGCTGACGGGCTTCTGATAGCCAAGGATATTGTGACGGAGGGAGTGCACTTCACCGAAGGCGCTCCCCTGCAAAACATAATTTTCAGGCTTTTCACCGCGAATGTAAGCGACATAGCGGCAATGGGCGGAAGGGCGGAGAAGGCTCTCCTCGGTGTTGCCCTGCCGGAGTTTCTGGACAAGGCTAAGCTCGCTGAGGCCGTTCGCTACGCATGTTCGTATTATGATATAAAACTCATCGGCGGGGACACCACCTCCTCCGTCTCGCACTTTTTCGCATCCCTTACCATAATCGGCTCCCCTTCGGAGAATGTTCTCGTGAGAAGCGGGGCAAAAGAGGGGGACGAGGTATATCTCTCCAGACCTGTGGGCGGGGCAGCGGCTATGCTTGCCCGTGAGCTTGCGGGGGAGAGGGTGTACGACCATTATCTTTACAAGGCGGAAACGGAGCTTGGGGAATACCTCGGCAGTTTCGGCGTTAATTCCTGCATAGATATAAGCGACGGTCTGGGGCGGGATGCCTCGCACATAGCAGAAGCAAGCGGAGTGCGCATCGAGCTTGATTCAAGGCTGATTCCCGAATACGGAATATCTGATGCAGTCAGCTCCGGCGAGGAATTCGCCCTCCTTTTTACAGTGCCCGAAAGCCGCGCGAAGGAGATGGAGGAACTCATCCACCGTGACCTCAAACGTCCTGTTTACCACATAGGCAAGGTCACAAAGGGCTCAGGAGTTTTCATGGACGGAGAGGATATTTCAGAAAAAGGGTGGGAGCACGCTTAGAATCACATGCCTGCCCATTCAGCCCCTTTCTCTCCTTAACATTCCTTGCCTTTTCATTTAATTGCGTTTACCTTAAAATATCCGTTATCCAGAGAAATTAAGGAGCAAAATGAGGGCATCAGTTGCCGTACTCGGCGGAGTAGGCGAAATCGGCATGAATATGTATGTTTATGAGACCGAGGACACGGCAGTTATAGTTGACTGCGGTGTGATGTTCGCGGACTACACATACCCCGGTGTGGACTACATAATCCCCGACTTTACATACATAAGAGAGATACAGCACAAGCTTAAAGCGGTTCTTGTTTCCCACGGGCATGAGGATCACATAGGCGCCCTGCCTTATTTCCTCAGCGAGTTCAATGTGCCTGTCTACGGCGGAAAGCTCTCACTGGGAATACTCGCCGCCAAGCTCGGCTCAAAGAGGGAGAAGGTGAGCCTGCTCCCTGTTGAATCGAGGGAAACGGTGAAAATAGCTGATTTCTCCGTGACCTTTCTCCCAGTCACCCACTCCATAGGGGACACCTTTGCCATATATATAAAGCACGGGCCGTTCTCCGCCCTGCACTGCTCGGACTTCAAGATAGATTACACCCCCGTCTCAGGCGAACCCTTCAGGGAGGACGATTTTGCGCCGCTCTCTGCGGGCGGGCTTACCTGCCTCCTGCTTGACTCCACAAACTCGCAGAACGAAGGGTTCACCAACTCCGAATCATCCATAAAGGCAGAGCTCAAGGACATAATCCGCAGTTCCCCCGGGCGTGTGTTTTTCACCACATTCTCCTCAAACCTTGACAGGCTCAGGCAGGTGATAGAAGCCGCCGAGGAGCTGGGGCGCAAGGTGGTTCTGGAAGGAGCCTCCATTGAGCGCAATGTGGACATAGCAAAGAAGATAGGCTATCTGGAGATACCTCCCAAGGCTGTGATACAGCTTTCCACAGGCAAAAAAATGCCTGAAAACAAAGTCGTTTACATAATCACCGGCTGTCAGGGGGAAACCCAGAGCACCCTTTACCGCATAGCCTCCCGCGAGCGCAGAGATCTGAAAGTGGAACCCGGCGACACCTTCATAATCTCCTCCCGTGTTATCCCGGGAAATGAAAAGAACCTGAACAGGCTCATAAACCTGATATATGAAAACGGCGGCGAGGTCATAGACACTGCCGCGCGGAAGATACACGTCTCCGGCCATGCTTCCCGAGGGGAGCTGACAAAAATGATGAACCTTACCAGACCCTCGTACCTCATACCCGTACACGGCGAGGAGATGCATCTGGCTCACATGCGCAAAACCGCGATGAAGACAGGACATTTCGAACGGGAAAGCATTCTGCCTGTCAAAGACGGAATGAAGGCTGTTTTTGAGGGAGGAAAACTCGTAGCCGTTGACGATGTGCCCCACGGGGCTGTATATATTGACCAGCGGGGCAGAACCGTGATAGACGAGGAGCTGCTGAAAGACCGCAAAAGCCTTTGCCGTGACGGTGCAGTTGCCGTTACCGTGCTTTACAGCCCGCTTTACGAGAAGCTTGAGATGCCCCCCGTGATCAGGATAAAAGGCTTCCGCATAGACGACCGCACAACATTTGAGCTCAGAAAATATCTGAGCGACAACATGGCAAGCCTCATAGAAGAGGCGGACGGGGATTATGCCCTGCTAGAAGATTTTATTGAAAAACTTGTCAGGCGTTTTTTCAGAAAAAGTATGGACAGAAGGCCCGCAGTGGCGGCCGCTGTCGTGGAGGTATAAATGACAACAGGTATGGCTGTTCTGCTCGGGTTTATTCAGGGGCTCACAGAGTTTCTCCCCGTAAGCAGTTCAGGGCATCTTGTGCTTGCCCAGTCCCTTATGAGCGGGTTTTCCCAGCCGGGGCTTCTTTTTGACACTCTTCTCCATCTGGCGACACTTTTCGCAGTTCTCCTTTTCTTCCGTGAAAGGGTGAAGAACCTTATGCTGGCTTTTTTCGGCATATTTTTTCAGCAGCACAGGATAACTTACTATCAGAATAAAAACTTTCTCTGGGGAATAGTGATTGCCAGCATCCCTACGGCAATAATCGGACTTTCCCTTGAGCAAACAACCGAGCGTTTTTTTACAACCCCTTCTTTTGTGGGATATTTTCTTATAGTCACGTCACTGCTTCTTGTTTTTTCGGATAAAATGAAGCCCAAAGGCGAGCTCAACCTGCCCCAATCGTTTATAATCGGCATAGTTCAGGGCATTGCGGTTATTCCGGGGATATCCCGCTCAGGCTCAACTGTGGCTGCGGGACTTTTTCTCGGTGTAAAAAGGGAGGACATGGCGGAGTTTTCGTTCCTTATGTCAGTTCCCGCGATATTCGGCGCGGCTCTTCTTCAGGTGCGCCATCTGGAGACTCTGCCCGTTGAACAGCTTCCCGCTTACGGCGCCGGAATGCTGGCGGCCTTTCTGAGCGGTCTTTGCGCAATCAGCTTTATGGTATATTTTATAAAGAAGGCGAGCCTCAGAATATTCGCACTTTACTGCCTCATACTGGGTATAACAGCTATAATATGGATGTAAAAAGCAAAAAGAGCCTGCCCCTTGACATAATTTTTCTGCTGAGCATCGCCGCGCTGATTTTTCTGACGCTGTCCATATATTCCTACTCTCCGTCCGATCCGTCGTTTTCCCACATAATTTTCAGCGACTACGAGCTGAGGGTGAACAACCTTTTCGGGAAAACCGGAGCATATTTTGCCGACTTGGCTGGAACTTTCTTCGGCTGGGCGGCTTTGTGCATCCCCGTGTTTTTCTCAGGCACAGTCTACAGGCTGTATCTGCTGAGAAGCGGCAGGGAGGAAGGACGCTTAGGCGCTGTTTACTCATTCATTGCCATGACGGTTTTTGTTTTCCTGCTTTCTGTTATGTCGGGCTTTTTCGGCGGGCAGGACTTTTTCTTCGAATCCCAGTACACAGGGGGCATCTCCGGCAAGGCATCGTCAGATATTCTTGTATCTCTCCTCGGCAAAGCGGGGGGGATGATTGCCGCTTTCTTCCTGCTTGTCATCTCATTTATGGTTTTCTTCGCCGTGACCCTCAGCGACATGAAACAGGCGTTTCTCCGTGTTAAAACCGGAGTCAGTGAAGGAACAGGGAGCAAAGGGTTCAGGGGAATGTTCATCAACTCCAAACGCAATGTTGAAACCGCAGGGACGGAGAATACGGACGGCGGAATATATGAGGAGCCTGACGAAGACTATGTTCCTGTCACCAAACCTCTGGGGGATGAGTACTTCAAACAGGCTGAACCCGAAGAGGAGCAGTCTGTTTTCTCTGCCGCGGAAGAGGCTGAAGAAGAATTATCCGAGCCTGCATCATTCCCCGCAAACGGCATAGACATCAAACCCAAGGAAACAGTGGAGCAGACAAGCGTTAAGTACGATGTTCCGTTAAACCTGCTGGACAAACCCACGGGCAAGGTGCGCGGCGAATCGGACGAGGAACTGAAGCAGAAGGCCTCCATACTGGAGCAGAAGCTGAAAGACTTCGGAGTTCTGGGGAAAGTTCGGGAAATACGCCCGGGTCCTGTGGTGACCCTGTTTGAGTTTGAACCCGCACCCGGAATCAAAATAAACAAGATAGCAAACCTCTCTGATGATCTGGCTCTCGCCATGAGCGCCCTCAGCGTGAGGATAATAGCCCCCATCCCCGGTAAGTCCGTGGTGGGTATAGAGCTTCCCAACGAGAACAGGGAATCGGTGGTGCTGAGCGAACTGCTCACCTCGGTGAAATTCGCCGAAAGCCAGTCTCCGCTGACATTCGCCATGGGCAAGGATGCTTCCGGCAAGCCGTACATCTCCGACCTTACAAAAATGCCCCACCTGCTCATAGCGGGCACAACAGGCAGCGGCAAATCAGTCTCTGTGAACGCCATGATCTGCTCTGTTCTGTATAAGTCATCGCCTCAGATGGTGAAGTTTGTAATGATCGACCCGAAAATGGTGGAGCTCAGCATATACGAAGGGATACCCCACCTCGCAGCACCGGTTGTGGTGGATGTGCGCAAGGCGGCTACCGTTCTCAAGAACGTTGTGCAGGAGATGGAATCCCGCTACAGCCTCCTTGCGGAAAGCAAGGTGAGAAATATAGACTCCTACAATCAGAAGTCAACTGCCGACGGGCATCCGAAAATGCCTTATCTCATTGTGGTTGTGGATGAGTTCGCGGATCTTATGATGGTTGCGGGCAAAGAGGTGGAGCAGTCGATCATCCGCATAGCACAGATGGCGCGCGCAGTGGGCATACACCTGATTCTCGCCACGCAGAGGCCGTCCGTCAACGTTATAACAGGAATAATCAAGGCGAACATGCCCGCCAGACTCTCGTTTAAGGTTTCATCAAAGATAGATTCCAGAACAATCATCGATTCCAACGGCGCGGAACTCCTCCTCGGCAGGGGCGACAGCCTCTTCATCCCGCCCGGAACAAGCGAAACTGTCCGTGTCCACGGCTGTTTCGTCAGTGACGATGAGGTGGGCAGGATAACGGAACACCTCAAAACCCTCGGTGAACCGGAATACAACATGGATCTGGTGAAGGATGAGGAAGCGGGATTTGACGAGATAGACGAAGCGGAAATAGACGATAAATACTTCGAGGCGCTGGAACTGGTCAGACAGAAGGGCTTCGCCTCCATATCCATGATACAGCGATACCTGCGCATAGGCTACAACCGCGCAGCCCGTATAGTCGAGATTATGGAACAGAAGGGTATAGTCGCTCCCTCAGACGGCACATCCAAACCCAGAGAAGTGATCAGGAAGGATTAGCATTCCCATGGAAGGGAATGCGCCGTGCGTAGCGAAGCCGTGTTCAGCACGGCGCGAGCGTGTGGAATAATCCGACAGGATGTACGGATTATTCCGGTAAGGACAGAACAGAAGGGTATAGTCGCCCCCTCAGACGGCACATCCAAACCCAGAGAAGTGATCAGGAAGGATTAGCATTCCCTGCATTATGTGCGGATTATTCCGGCAAAAAAAGCGCGGGTTTTTGTATATTTCTATAGTTTTTTTGAGTGTCGATGCCGTCATTCTGAGGCTTCAGCCGAAGAATCTCTCAGTATTTATTGAGATTCTTCACTCCGCCAGCGGATGTCATGCTGATGACACAAGTATTTTCATACGGTATTTCTGGCTTTACTGCCCATAACACAATATAATAAAATTACCTGAAAAACTCATTTAAGGAAGGAACTATGGCTGATTTAAGCGTGAACTACATGGGGCTCAAGCTGAAAAGCCCGATAATTCTCGGAAGCTCCACCATGTCCAAAACCACTGATAATATGAAAGCGGCAGAAAGCGAAGGGGCTGGCGCCGTTATTCTTAAATCTCTTTTCGAGGAAGAACTCAGGCAGGGGGATGCAGGCTACTCCGACAGCTTTCACCCGGAAGCCTACGAATACATAATGAAAGATGCCCTGATGGTTTACGGAACAAAAGGGTACACCGAAAATATAGAAAAAACGAAAAAGGCCGTGCAGATCCCCGTTATCGCCAGCATAAACTGCATGGGCGGCAAATGGTGGGCAGGCTTCGCCAAGGACATTGAAAACGCAGGGGCTGACGCCGTTGAACTTAACATAGCCTATGTGCCGTTCAGCATCAAAGATGACCCCAGAGAGGTCGAGCAGAGATACATAGACACCGTAAAGGCTGTGAAGTCCGAAGTGAAGATACCCGTTGCGGTTAAAATAGGCCCCAACTTCACATCAATCCCCTATATGGCGGCAAAACTGAAGGAAGCGGGCGCGGACAGCCTCACTCTCTTCAACAGATACTACCAAATGGCGATAGACACCGATACTCTGAAGCTCAAACCCGTGCACTACTACAGCACCGAGAACGAAACCTATAATGTTCTGCGTTGGGTGTCCGTGATAACTTCGCAGCTCGGCATAAATGTCAGTTCCTCCACGGGCGTGCATACCGCCTCAGCGGTTCTCCAGCATGTCCTTGCGGGTGCTTCCGCCGTGCAGATGGTTTCAGAGGTTTATAAAAACGGCTTCGGGCGCATCTCCGCAATACTCGAAGAGGTTGACCAGTGGCTTGAACTCCGCAAAAAAGCATCCCTCGCCGATATACGCGGCCTTGCATCCAAGAAGAACGCAGGGGAGCACATGGGCTTTGAGCGTACTCAGTACATGAAAATAGCCGAGGCAATGCTTGTTCAGTAGGCAGAATTAATGAAGATATTCATAGCAGGCGCAGGCGAGGTGGGGTTCCACATCGCCGAACAGCTTATACTTGAAAACCGCGATGTGGTCGTTATCGAACGTGACAAGGAGCGTGCCAAACACGCTTCAAATCACCTTGACTGCATGGTGATAAATGATGACGCAACCAATATTGAAGTACTGAAAGAGGCGGGGCTCGCCAGAGCTTCCGCCTTTATTTCCGCCACCGATTCCGACGAAGTGAACATGATAAGCTGTTTTGTTGTGGCAAGCGAGTTCAATGTTCCGCTGAAAATTGCCCGAGTAAAAAGCCTTAAATACACCGGAACCCGCATATTCAGCGGCGGCTACGGGGTGGATTATATAGTCAATCCCGAAATCGAGGCGGCGAAAGCCATCATAAACAACATTCAGCACGGCGCGACAAGCGACATTTTCAGCTTTGATGACAGTGATATACAGCTCCGTGATATTTATATCGATGATGAGCACTTCCTTCTAGGCAAAAAGCTCAAAGAGATAAAAGGCACGCTGAAGGAAGAGTTTATCGTGGCGGGGATAATCCGTGACGATGAAATAATAATTCCCGACGGCGAAACGGTTATCGGAGAGGGGGATCATGTGTTTATCGTGGCTTCCGTTTCCACTTTCGAGAAAATCCTTGCCAAGACCGGAACTCCCAAGAAGCGTATAAAGACTGTGGTCATAGTCGGTGCGGGAAGGATGGGCAGGTATGTCACGGAGAAGCTTCTAAGGCTCGGCCGCAGGGTCAAGATTGTTGACAGGGATTACGAACTCTGCAAGAGAGTCGCCTCAGACTTTCCGGACGCTCTGGTCATAAACGGGGATATATCAGACAAAAGTGTCTTTGAGGATGAAGCTTTTGCGGACAATGACCTGATAGTCACCACCACAAGCAACGAAGAGCTTAATATCCTCACGGCTATTTACGCCAAATCCCTCGGCGTCAAAAAAGCCATAGCTCTGGTAAACAAGACAAACTATCTTCATATCTCCGCTGAGCTGGGGCTGAACGCCACTGTGAGCCCTAAGCTGAGCTCCGTAAACGCTATTCTCAAGTTCATGCGTCAGGGGAATATTCTCAATGTTTTCAAAATTTTCGACGGCAGGGCGGAGGTTACGGAATTCAGCCTTTCAGCAAAGAACGAACTCTGCGGAAAGACGCTGAAGGATGTGAAATTTCCGGCCGGTTCTCTTGTGGCGGCTGTTTCCAGAGGCTCCAGAAACCTTATCCCTGACGGAAACTTTGTCTTCAGGGAAAAGGACAGGATTGTCACTTTCTCGGTCAAGGAAGCGTCCTCCTCGCTGTCAGAGATGTTTTCCGGCTGATTCCATGCATTTTAAGATAATTTTCAAAACCGTTTCGGTTCTCATACTCATTCTGGATATATTCCTTCTTCTCTGCGCAGGTGTGGGCGCTTATTATGAAGAATGGGCGGCGGTTCAGAGCTTTCTGCTTTCCATAGCCATAAGCGGGTGCATAAGCCTGGGCATACTCTTTGTTTTCAGGCGCGATAAGCAGAAAACCCTCTCCACCAGAGACGGACTTGTAACTGTTACCCTGAGCTGGATGGTCGCTTCCACTGTCGCGGCATTCCCGTATATCTTTGACGGCGGAATGCTCACCGTTACAGACGCGATTTTCGAAACCATGTCCGGATTCTCCACAACCGGAGCAACTATCCTGACAGATATAGAAAAAATGCCCAAATCACTCCTTCTGTGGCGTTCGCTTACCCACTGGCTGGGCGGTATGGGTATTGTAGTTCTCGGTGTCGCCATTCTCCCGCTTCTGGGAATCGGGGGAATGCAGCTTATGCAGGCCGAGGCTCCGGGGCCCACTGTGGACAAGATAACCCCACGCATAGCGGAGACCGCCAAATATCTCTGGTATGTCTATGTCGGGTTCACCGCTCTTCAGACCTTTCTCCTTGTCTGCGGAGGGATGACTTTTTTTGACTCCCTTAACCACAGCTTCAGCACCCTCGCAACCGGCGGCTTCTCCACAAAGAACCTCAGCGTGGGGCATTATGACTCGGCTTATATTGACGGCGTGGTCACCTTTTTCATGGTGGTTGCCGGAATGAACTTCACACTGCACTTCAGGCTGATGAGCGGAAACTTCAAAGGGATATTCCGAAATACAGAGCTCAAGGCATATTTGCTCATATTTCTTTCCGCAAGTGCTGTGATTGCGCTCAGCCTTTACGGCAGAATATATGACAGCGCATGGCAGAGCATACGCTACGCATCCTTTCAGGCCGCCTCTATTCTATCTACCACAGGCTTTGCCACTGCGGATTATGAATACTGGACATATCTGGGTCAGGTGACTCTGTTTGTGCTCATGTTTGTGGGCGGCTGCTCCGGATCCACTGCGGGCGGAATCAAGGTGATAAGGATCGCCACCCTGTTCAAGCAGGGGTTCAATGAGATGAAGTTCCTTGTTCACCCCAGAGGCGTGTTTGTGCTGAAAATAAGCGGTTTTCCGGTGCGCAAAAATATTGTTTACGCCATAAGCGGCTTTTTCTTTCTTTATGTCTGCACGGTTTTGCTGGTTACGTCCGCACTGGCTGCTTCCGGTATTGATCTGCTTACTTCGTTAACCGCCGCTCTGGCTAGTGTGGGGAACATAGGCCCAGGCTTCGGCAGTGTCGGCCCTGCTGAGAACTATGCCTTCATGCCGGATCATGTTAAATGGATTCTCAGCTTTGCCATGATGGCGGGCAGGCTTGAGCTTTATACTGTGTTCGTGCTGTTTACGCCCATGTTCTGGAAGAAATGACAAATACTTACATAATAAGAATCAAGGGAATTGTGCAGGGGGTGGGCTTCCGTCCGTTTGTTTATAACCTTGCCGCTGCGCGCGGCCTCAGGGGCTATGTCCTTAATAGCACCAAAGGCGTGGAGATAGGGCTGGAATGCTCTGATGCTGATGTCCGGAAGTTTGCGGAGGATATCAGGAGGCTTGCGCCGCCGCTGTCTCACATAGCTTCTATTGAGATAACGGAAGGTGCCGAACAGGGCTTTACAGGCTTTGAGATCAGAACATCCGAAAATACGGACGGCCTGACCCTTGTTTCGCCTGATGTGGCTCTCTGCCCCGACTGCCGCAGGGAGCTGTTTGACGAAACTGACAGGCGTTACCATTACCCGTTCATCAACTGCACAAACTGCGGCCCCAGATATTCCATAATCGAATCCATTCCATATGACCGCAGAATGACCACAATGAAAGAGTTTGACATGTGCGCCGAATGCACATCCGAATATAAAAATCCCGCAGACAGGCGTTTTCACGCTCAGCCGGACTGCTGTTCTGCCTGCGGGCCCGATGTGCACGGATTCGGGCTGACGGGTGAGAACGCTCTCTTAAAAGCCGCAGAAGTTGTTAATTCAGGCGGAATCCTTGCCCTGAAAGGCCTCGGCGGTTATCACCTCATATGTGACGCGCTGAATGAGACAGCGGTGAAAAAACTCCGTGAACTCAAGTGCAGGGGTGAAAAACCCTTTGCAGTGATGTGTGCGGATGTTCAGACCCTTGAGAAATACCGCCCGCTGACGGACGCCGAGCGGAACATCATCTCAAGTCCGCAGGCTCCAGTTCTGCTTCTGGACTGGAATAATCCTCCTTTTTCCTGCTTGGTGAATCCAATGGGGAACAATGTGGGCGTAATGACCGCCTACACCCCGCTTCATGCGCTCCTCATGAGCCGTCTTGATACCGACTTCGTAATAGCCACCAGCGGCAACCTGCGGGATGAACCCATCTGCATTGACGAAGCTGACGCGGAGCAGAGGCTGAAACATTACACTGACAATTTTCTCCATCATAACAGACCCATACATAACAGAGTAGACGATTCCGTTGTGGCTTCGGCGGAAGGTTTCCCCTATGTCCTGCGCCGTGCGCGGGGCTTTGCGCCTTATCCCGTTATGCTCCCCTTTGAGACGGAGAAACCCCTGGCGGGAGCGGGGGCGCATCTCAAGAACGGAATATGCTTCGCATCAGGCGCTTACGCGTTTCAGAGCCAGTACATAGGCGATCTGGATAACCCTGAGACAAGGGACTTCTACACCGAGACATGGGGAAAAATGAAGCACCTTCTGGGGATAGAGCCTGAAACAGTGATTACTGACCTTCACCCCGATTATTTCAGCACCCGATATGCCGCGGAAACCGGAGCGGAGGTCATTACTTTACAGCACCATCTTGCGCATTTTTACGCCGTTCTGGGTGAAAACGGACACAAAGGGGATGCCCTCGGGCTGATCCTTGACGGAACCGGCCTCGGAACGGACAAAAGGATTTGGGGCGGAGAACTGTTTGTCAGAAAAGATAAAAAAATGACACGGGCGGCTCATTTGCCCTACATCTTGCAGCCCGCGATGGACACGGCTGCGAAGAAGCCTGCGATGATGCTTGTTTCCGCAATGAAGGCTTACGGACTTGAAAAATATGCGGATTTCCTGTACAGCAGGTTTCCTGAAATGCATGCCGCACTCAGGCTGACAGAAAAGATGGTGGAAACAGGGCTGAACTCCATAGAAACCTCAAGTACCGGCAGGCTTTTTGAGGCGGCGGGAGCTCTGGTTTCAGGGCTTGCGGAGAATGATTTCGAGGCGCATCTTGCCATCAGGCTGGAATATGCGGCTGACAAAACAGTAACGGACTATTACCGCACGGAACCCATGAGCCCCGCAGGGCTCTTTGAGGGGCTGTTTGCGGATCTCGTTTCGGGGGTAAGCCCCGCTGTCTGCTCCGCAAGGTTCCACAACGGGTTTGCCCGAATGCTCACGGATGCCTGCTTGAAATATGCGGACGGAATAAAAACCGTTGCCCTCTCCGGCGGAGTGTTCCAGAATATGCTTCTGCTGAAAAGGGTTACGTCTCTGCTCCGCCAGAACGGGTTCACCCCCCTAATCCACGGACGCATCCCCGCCAATGACGGGTGTATCTCTCTGGGGCAGGTTTGCGGATATTTGTATAATGATAGAATAGAAGTTTAAAGGAAAAGCAACAGCCGGACAACGCTTGCCGAACAGACGGCTTTACCTTGGGTTTTCCTATGGCGGTATATATTGACTATGAATAATAAGGCAGATATGAAAAACCTGTTTCATGCGGCGGCGCTGCTGTTTTCATCGGTAATGCTCCTCACTCTGGCATCCCCGGGGATGGACAGGGGGTTTCTGGCATGGTTTGCTCTTGTGCCTTTGTTTATTCTTGCGGAAAAAAGATACATCCGTCCTTTTTGGGCAGGGCTTCTGTTCGGAGAGTTTTATTACTTTTTCGGAATTTCATGGCTGTCTTTTCCTCTGACTGACATAGGCAGTGCGCCCCTTTTTGTATCATGGATAGTTACCGCGGTTTTTGCCGCTTATCTCGGCCTCTATTACGGGCTGACAGCATATGTTTTTGCACGGAGCAGGGGTTCCCTGCTTTTTGTGCCCGTGGTTTTCGCGGCGGGAGAGTTTTTCAGGGGGATTTTTCTCACCGGTTTTCCGTGGCTTACTTTGGGGCAGACTCAGTACCTCTACCCTGAGATACTCACTGTGACATCGTTTATCGGTGAATACGGGCTGAGTTTCCTGATTGTTGCCGGAAACCTTCTGGTTTATCACGGTGTGCGGGGCAGAAGGCACATTATGTTTGCGGCGGGGATTTTTCTCCCTGTTCTGCTTTATCTGGCCGGCTCTGCAATGCCCGAACCGTCTTCCGAAGCTTCCGTAAGGGTGCGGCTTATCCAGACGGGGGTGGCGCAGGAAGAAAAGTGGGACGAGGAAAAAAAAGAGCGTGTGATAAGCACTGTCCAGCAGATGGTGCTCGGAAGCGGGTTTAAGGATTTTGATCTCCTTGTTCTGCCCGAAACCGCTTATCCGGTTCTGGTGCAGGATGACGCTGTAATAGACCTGACGCTGTCCACCATAGGGAAAGATACTCCGGTTCTTGTAGGCGTTATGCGCAGGGAGGAGACCGGGGACGAAAGGAGATACTACAACAGTGCCGCCCTTTACGCGGGGCAGGGTTCCGCCGTTTATGACAAGGTGCATCTTGTTCCTTTCGGCGAATATTTCCCCATGAGCGGCCTGTTTAAGGCGATAGACGATTTCTTCTTCAACGGGGCTCACGATTACAGCAAGGGCGAAAAATTAAGCGTCTTTGACCTCGGGAAGATGAAGATAGCCCCCATGATCTGCTATGAGGGCGCTTTTTACCGCCAGCTTGCGGCGCAGACAGCCGCAGGGGCAAACATGGTGGTGATAATTTCGAACGACAGCTGGTTCGGCTTTTCCCACGGGCGTTATCAGCACCTTGCTGTGGACGTTATGCGGGCATCCGAATTCGGCAGATGGATTGTGCGCTGCACTCAGTCCGGAATATCCGCCTATATCGACCCCAAAGGGCGCATTAAATCCGTCATGGGTGTGGGTGAGAGCGGTTATCTGGACAGTGAAGTGAACCTTGCGCATGAGCGGACTTTCTTTGGTATATACGGCTACGCGTGGCTCGGAGCGCTTTTATTTGTCAGTGCATCGGCATTGCTTATGAAGCGGATTCGCAGACATAATAAGCCTTGAATAAATGGACGATGTATATTAATGTTCATACATCTTTAGGAGGCAAAGTATGGGTTCAGTAGGTTCTCAGCAGATTCTGATCATCCTTATAATCGCGCTGGTAATATTCGGTGCGGGCAAACTTCCTCAGATCGGCGACGGTCTGGGAAAAGCCATAAGAAACTTTAAAAAGTCAGCAAAGGATGCAGAAGACGCCCTCGATATCACTCCGGAAACGGATAAAAAGAAAATCGAGAACGAAAACAAAGACGCCTGATAAAATCAGGGCTGTCTGACGGTGCGGTTTTAAGTGGCTGGCGGAGCTTTCGGTTCTTATATAGACTCTGATTCCCCCCTGCACAGGCTGCATCCCGCTGTTAAGGCGGTTTCTGTTATTATATTGACGATTACGGCCGGAACGGTGAAATCCTCTTCCGGCCTGTTTTATTTCTGGGGAGTGTTTGCGGCTGTTCTCCTTTTTTCAAGGATAAACCCGCTTCTTTTTCTCAGGGCTCTTATTCCTCTTTCCCCTGTGCTGGCGGCATCTTTCGCCAGCCACTGGTTTTTCGGCGTGCGTGACGGCGGGCATTCTCTGTTCATTGTGTTCAGGCTGACGCTTCTGATATTTTTCTCATCACTGCTTACTTTTCTGATCAGAACAGAACATCTCACGGCTCTTTTTTACCGCCTGTTCCGCATGGCTCCGTTTACAGATGCCAGAGGGTTAAGTGTTTCCCTCGGTTGCGCCCTGAGTTTTGTTCCCGTATTCTTCTCGTTTTTCAGACCGCAGGGTGAGAGGCGCATAGGCAGGCTGTTTTCAGTGAAGGAGTTTTTCGCTCCCCTCGCGGAGAAGGCTCTCAGCCATTCGAAAAACACTGTTCTTGAGATGTTCGAAAACTTCGAGGCAAGGATGAGGCTTCCGGATATGCGCTCCGCGGATTATACTGCCTTCTTGGTTGCAATAATTATTTCCGTCGGCGGGTATTATGTATAACAGAAAATGCATTGTGGAATATGACGGGACAGAGTTCTGCGGATGGCAGGCGCAGAAAGAGGTCCGCACTGTTCAGGCTGAGATAGAAAAAGCACTGGAAACCATGTATAAAACAAAGCTTTTTGCCATCGGCTCCGGAAGGACTGATGCCGGGGTACATGCTCTTAATCAGGTTTTTAATTTCCGCACGGAGAGCTATATCCCGCTGAACGGCTTTATCATGGGGCTGAACACACTTCTGCCAGGGGATATTGCAGTGAAATCCGCCGAGGATGTCCACGAGGATTTTCACTCCCAGAAGTCGGCAGTGAGCAAAACATATATGTACAGGCTTCTCGCGCGGTGGACACCTTCCGCTCTGGACAGAAACAGGGCATGGTGGCTGAAGAAAAGGCCGGATGTCGGGCTGATGCGTGAGCTTCTGCGGGCTGTAGAGGGCGAGCATGATTTCGCCTGTTTCTGCGCCGCGGAGGGGATGAAGGAAAACACGGTAAGAACCATTTACCATACAAAGGTCTATGAAGACGGTGATTACATTAATCTCGAAATAAACGGCAGCGGCTTTCTGCATATGATGATACGCATAATAACCGGCACTGTAGTCAGGGGTGCTTTCAGAAGGCAGACGCCAGAGGACATACGGAAGATCATTCAGGGAAAAGACAGGAGAAAAGCGGGGATGACCGCCCCCGCCTGCGGACTGTATCTGAAAGAAGTGTTCTATTTGTGATAGTTCAGAAACGGTACATCCTGCTGCCTTGATTATCCAAAATTTGCCGTCCATGGAAATTTTGGACACACGCTCGCGCCGTGGTAAACACGGCTTCGCTTCGCACGGCGCAGTTCCGTCCATGGAACTGTTTGTGTCATTCTGAGCGTCAGTGAAGAATCTCTAAAGTATGGGCAGTTCAAGGATGTACATTTTCCGCACACGCTCACGGGGAGCATTTATGTCATTTGTGGAAAATGTCCTTTACCATGCCGTTTTCATCAAAGCTTATGTATGTTTTCTGGAGCAGATTCAGGCGGTAGATCCACGCATCGCTGTTCAGCGAAGGTGTCAGATCCGCAGGCGGATTGCCCAAGGCTTTCAGCAGAATCTCTTTTGTCATTCCTTTGGCGGCTTCGCCGTTTCTGATAAACGCCTGTGCCTGCTCGGAGAAGGCCGACAGATCAGCTTTTTCCGTGCTGAGGAGCCTGCTTCGGTAATCCGTGAGGCTCATCCCGCTGTTGTCTTTGTCGTTTGACACCACAATCTTATGCCTTCCGTCGACTGTCCGTATTTCGAAGGATTCGTCCCCTGTGAGGTCATAGCCGCCGATTGAGCGTATTTTCACGGGTGTGTTTATCGGCACGAGGGTTCCCTCACGGTAATTGGCGGATTTGTGTATGCCCGCTTTATAAAAGAAGGAATACTGCGTGTAGTATGTCGTGTCGTCCATGGATGTGGTTTTTTTGCCCACAGTAACGCAGGCGGCAACCGAGATGACCACCGCCAGCATTATAAGAATCCGCTTCATTCTGTTCTCCGTTACCCTTCGCAGGGTTTTATGAAAATTTTTGTTTCAACGTCAATATATTCAGCATACCAGACAGCAAAACCGTCCTCGATCCATTTCAAATCGCTTTCACTCATTTTCTGCGTGAGTTTTTCGTACTCTGCCTCACGGTCTCTTGCCACCTGTTTTTCGCCTTCGGTAAGTTCTTCCCAGTCATCCTTCATGCGGGTGAATTCCTTTTTGAGTTCAAGAGCTTTTTCTTTCATGACAGTTACCTCCGGTTTATGTTCATTTGTTAGCGGATATTAATACCATAATTATCTTAATATCTTTTGTCAACACCTCTTGCGGAAATGAACCGCCGCTACTACTATATTAGCATGAAAACTATAACGGTTCTTGCCGCTGTTTTACTGTGCTTTCTGCCGGAGTCCGCATTCGCATGGGGGTTTCAGACCCATCTTTCCATAGCAAACAGTATCCTTGCGTCCGCAGAGGGTGTAATAAAAGCATACCCCGCCCACTTCATGCTGGGCAACATATTTCCGGACTTTTTCCTGTTTCTGAAGGATTTTTCAGAATATAAGCGCAATCTGGAAACTCATTCATGGAAGACCGTTTCGTCTCTTTTCGCAGGTGTGAAGAGTGACGGGGATCAGGCCTTCGCTCACGGCTACGCCGCCCATCTCTCAGCGGATATTGTTGCTCACAACCGTTTTGTACCTCAGCACCTCATGTATATGGGCAAGGGGCGCATGGGCTCGCACCTTATGCTTGAGTATGCGGAGGAAGCCCTGCACAACAACCGTTTCAGCGGCACAATGATGAAGCTGATGACCGACGCGGAGGAGCTTGGGGATCTGTTCATAAGGGTTATGAACATTGACCCCGCATTCTTCACGAAGGAGATGCACACCCTTCGCCTTGCACTGAGCTACCAGAAAATGTTCAGGCTCCAGAAGGCGGTGAAGGCCTATAAGCTTGCCACCATGCCCTCGTTTAAGGAACACTGCGTCAGCTTCCGCATTGAGGCGGAAAAGCTGGCGGGGCTTTCTGTCTCCAAGGGGTTTGAACACCTCAGCGATTACGACCCCACAGGAAAAGCCGCCATGGAAAAAGCGCGGGAAAAACACGACAGACTGGTGAAGAATGTCGGCATACGCAAGATGAAGGAACGCTACCGCAACGGGAATGTTTATTCATACACCCCGACTGATTAGGTTTAAAATTACGCTGCGACTGCGTCACAATTTAGTGTCACTCTGAGCGCGGACGAAGAGTCTCAGAACCATAGATGGAGTTGCGCCGTGCGAAGCGGAGGCGAGTTTATCCCGACGCGAGCGTGTGGCTAAAACTGATAAGATGTACAGTTTTAGCTATTAAGTTGACTTTCATCCATCATTAACCTATATCTGACAGATGATTGAAATAATGCAGCTTATCCCGGTGGGGATACTTGCGGGCATTCTCGGCTATCTGCTGGGCATAGGCGGCGGAGTGCTGATAGTTCCCGTTCTGGTTCTTATATTCGGCTACCCTGTTCACACCGCTGTGGCGGCTTCCCTTGCGTCCATAACAGTGGGAAGCGTGCTCATATCCGCCTCCAACCTGAACAGGAATCTCGTCAATATTCCTCTGGCTGTCACCCTTGAGACAGTGACCATTTTCGGCGCTCTTATCGGAGGCTATATCAGCGTTTCCGTCAGCGAAAAGCCGATTCTCATAATGTTTTCCATTATCACCCTTACCACCGCCTATCTCATGTGGAAAAAAACCGTCAGCGCCGAAGATGCGGAAACACCGCCTGATGAGGGCAACGGGTTCTATTCCGGCTCATACATGGACGAGGTGCGCGGAAGGGTCATACACTACAGGGTGAAGAAGGTGCATCTCTCCATGATGGTTTCCGCTTTTGCGGGCGTGATCTCCAGTATGCTCGGCGTGGGGGGCGGTTTTTTCAAGGTTCCCGCCATGAATATTCTCTCAGGTGTGCCTCTCCGTGTTGCCACCGCGACAAGCAACTTTATGATAGGCTTCACCGCCGCCGCGGGTTCCGTGGCGTATCTTTTTCACGGCTATGTCCGTCCTCAGATTGCGGGTTCGATAATAGTCGGCGTTCTGATAGGCTCTTCTTTTGCAACCGCAAAGCTCCGCAAGCTGACTGACAACAGAATCAAGAAGATTTTCATAGCAGTCCTTCTGCTCATAGCGGTGCAGATGTTCTATAAGGCGATGGGGTGATTTCATGGAAAAAACCTTAGGCAGTCTGCTTAAATATATAGGCCTCACCGGTGTCTGGACGGTTATTCTCGGTCTGGCTGAGAGTGTTCTGGGGCTTGGCTCCGGATATGTAAACAAGAGTATCGCCGGACATATAGCCGGTGCGTTCGCTCTGAACGGCGCAGATACCGTAATGACGGGAATATGGATTGTGATGGCGGCTCCCGCCGCGGGGATACTCTACGTGCTTGTGCAAGGTCTCAGAAGCAGGAATTACAGGCTTGCCGCCATGTGTTTTATAATAACTGCCATGCTCTGCGTGGTTATGATTGCGGGGGAATAGGTCATGGGATGTTTTGCTCAGTCAGTTTCAGGCAGAGCGGCAATTATCACGCTTCATAAGAAATGCACTGATCCGCAGGCTCTCTGCCGTGTTCTGGAAGAGGCAGAGGCGGACAGAAATGTTGACTTCATCCGCCTGAAAGGAACAGACGGAAGCTTCTCCATAGGGCGTTCGGTGAGCGAACTCGGCTCTTTCGGCGAGAAGGAGGCAAGGGTTTATGCCGAACGCGGGCAAAGACTTGTGAAAACCATGCGCGGTCTGAAAAAACTCATAATAGCAGAGGTGGATGGAGAGGCCTTCGGCCCCGGGTTTGAGATTGCTCTCGCCTCTGATCTGATATTCGCTACATCATCATCAAAGTTCGCATTCCCTGAGGTTAATCTGGGGATTATTCCCGGTTTCGGCGGAACACAGCTTGCCGCCCGCAAGGTTTATGAGACATTTGTGAAATACCTTGTTTTCACGGGTGATGCCGTCACAGCGGAGGAGATGTACGCAAAAGGCATAATCAACGCTGTTTTTGCCGATGCCGCCCTTATGTATTCCCATGTTGATTCTCTCTGCGCAAACCTTTCGGAGAAAAGCAATTTTATCCTCGGTCTGGCTAAGGAGACTGTGAACTCCGGAATCGAGATGGATTTTGACAAGGCGCTCCTGTTCGAGCAGAACGCATTCACCTTCTCATTCTCCTGCGAGGATAAGAGGGAGGGGATGGGCGCCTTCATCGAAAAACGCAAGCCTGTTTTCAGAAACCGCTGGGAAGACCTGAGATTTGAGGAGGAGTGATGATAAGCCTCAGCCTGAAGGATTTAACGGCAACTCTTAAGCTCACCCCGCCGGAGGGCAGGTTCACCCTGCTTGACGCACCTGCCATAAAGAAAATAATCAGAACACTTAACGAGGCATCGCAGACTCCTGCGAAGGTAATCCGCATTCAGGGCGGTTCAGGCTGTTTTGCCGTGGGGGCTGATCTCAAGACAATGTATGACTATGACGGCTTCACCGCGAAGGGCTTTTCCATGCTGGGGAACTCCTTGTTTAACCTGATGCGCACCGTTCCGCAGGTCATAATCGCTGAGGTGGACGGCTACTGCATGGGGGGCGGGATGGACTTTGCCGCCGCCTGCGATTTCCGGCTGGCCACCGCAGAAAGCGTGTTCGCACACCCGGGAACAAAACTGGGCATAATCACAGGCTTCGGCGGAACACAGGCTATCCCCAGAATAATGAAGCCCGCCGCATCTGCTGAGTTCTTTTACACAGGGAAGATGTTCCGCGCGGAGGAGATGAAGCGGGGCGGTTTTCTCACGGAGTGTTTCTCATCGTCAGCGGATATGGATTCCTATGCCTCGCACCTGAGTTCGAAAATTGCGGCGAAGGACAGGGAACTTCTCAGCCGCATGAAAAAAGACTTTTTTCACAAAGGATTATAAGTTTTATTATTTTTTTGTCATTTTTTGTAAAAAGCTCTCAAGTTTTTTCCGTTTTGGCCGATAAGAAAGAAGCACGGATGCAATTTTTCTACAGGGATGTTGCCGTAGAGGTGCGTCCGTGCGCAGAACCCCTTTCTTATCAGGTTGTTAAGGCCTTCGGAGAGTTCCCGCACAGTTTTTCGCACCCTGTTTTTCAGGGGGTCATGTATGAAGATCGAACGCAGTAGCGCAGTTGAACAGCCGGTGAGCCGAAATTCATCGGACGAGGTTACGAAGTTCCAGAATTCCGCAATTGCTGAAACCGTCAGCCGCATTGAGGATAAGCGCCGTATGCGCATTGCCGAATATGACGCTATGGAATATCACAAGGAGCTCAGGATCAAGGATTTCAAAAGGATGGACAAGACAAAGCTTCTCCGTCTGGCGGAATACGGCGAAATAATGGAAGAGAGAGCCGAAGTTAAGCAGTTTCTTGTTAAGCTTGAGGAGAAGAAGGACGAGCGCCTGACCAAAGAATACAGGGAACAGCAGTATCTGACAGAGCTTTTCATGAAAGGGATGTATTTTGATACACTGGCCTGAGGCCTTTTTTCTTGCGGGGTTTTAAAAGGGCTGTTATAACTCCCTCTATTCATAAGCAAAGGGAAGGAACATGATAATACACGGCAGAAACACGGTTGCTGAAGCGCTCAAACTCGGACTGGTAAAAAACTTATTTCTCCGCAAAGGCTCCACGTTCAGGGAGAAGCCTGCGGATATGGAAGCTGCGGAGTTCGGCAGAAAGGAGTTTGAACACCGCTTCGGTGACGAGGCGCAGGGAGTGGCCGCCGAAATAAACGATATAGAGCCCAAGGATTTTGTCCGCCACAGAAAATCGATCAGCGGGCATGTGCTCATTCTGGACAGGATTCAGGATCCGCACAACTACGGAACAATAATCCGCGCCGCCAACTGCTTCGGCGTTAAGACAATAATAGTCGCCAGATACCATCAGGCTCCCATAACGGCGGCAGTATGCAAAGCCTCCAGCGGGACGCTTTTCCATGCAGACATTTATGAAACCACAAATATAAGCTCAGCGGCGGAGGATCTCCAGAGCATGGGATATAAGATATACGCAGCGGATATAGACGGCGACAAGGTGCTGAACGATGTGCAGTTCGCTGAGCAGTCGGCAGTGATCCTCGGCTCCGAGGGGAAGGGAATACGCCCCGGGGTTCTGGAAAAGGCCGATACCGCCTTCCGTATCCCCATGTGCGGCGATATAGACTCTCTGAATGTTTCACAGAGCGCGGCCATAATCCTCCACGCCCTGTACAGCTCAAAGCTTACTTAACGGATTCCTCAAGCTCATCGAACGCGTTCCCTGCGCGTTCGTGGGACAGGGAGTATTTCAGCTTCTCAAGCCTCTCCTCCTGATAGCTGATCAGCTCATTCTTTTCAATGCACGCCTTGGAGAAGGCTGTCTGTATGTCTTTGTCATAGACAATGTTTCTGAATTTCATCGTCTTTGTTATGAACACCGGCAGTTCCGCATCCTTCATGAACGCTTTCACGAATTCCTTTTCCTTGGGGTCTTTCAGCTCCCTGTAGTTGTCATACACCGCCACCTGAAGTATGCCGTCTATCTTTTCTGCCATGAGCGTGCTCGATCTGCCCCTGAGGGCATCCACGGCATTGTAGCCGCCTCGTTCATGGGCAAAGACGCATATCTCGCTGGAGGATTCCTTGTAGTACCATCCGGGCGCGCCTTCTATTTTCACAACGGGCGTCGCCATGACGTAATATTTGAAAAGATAAGTGGCAAGAGCCTTTGCCAGAGCCAGAGCAATTGATTCGAACATGGGCGCACCGCCTTTTAAAGATGTTTATGTCAGATTATACAGCGGAAAAGGGCGGACGGCAGGGTAATTTTACTTGAAATGAAAAAGCCTCCGTATTTTACGGAGGCTCAGGGCGGTGAATCAGGCCGCTCTTTCCAGAGCGTCGAATCTGCGTTTTGCCCTTGCGAGGCGAACTCTCTTAATCAGCAGGCTGAAATACAGCAGAGTGAAGATAAGGAGTGCACACAGCATGGCGTGGAGCATCATGGGGTGAAGTCCGCCGCCCCCTTTCTGGACTACGTTGGGGTGTATGGTATTTTTCCAGATGCGGATTGAGAAGAAGACTATGGGCACGTCAATGAAGCCGATTATGCCCACTGCGGCGGCGAATCTGGCTCTTTTGCTGTCTTCGTCTATGAACTTTCTTAGCATTATATAGCCGACATAGATGAACCAGAGGATCGCCGTTGTGGTGAGTCTGGGATCCCATGTCCACCATGCGCCCCATGCCGCCTTGCCCCAGATGGGCCCTGTGGTGAGGACAATTGTGCAGAAGAGCAGGCCTATCTCTGCGGAGCTTTCGGCAATATCGTCAAAGCGGAAGTCATCCTTAATCAGGTAGGCTATGCTGGCGCAGAAGGTTACGAAAAACGCGAAAAATGAAATCCACGCGGAAGCCACATGGAAGTAGAAAATCTTCTGGTTCGGGCCGAGGGATTTAGCCACCGGCGCATAGATAAACGCCATATAAAGCCCTACAGGAACAAGAACAATAAGGGCTGCGTCAAGGATTTTTTCTTTGCTCATAATTTATTCCTCTACTATGAAGTCAAACACCGCAAACACAACGGCGGTGAAAATAATGTCGAAAAGAAGGAGAATTTTAAGCCATGGGTACGCAAGGGCGTGATCATGACCGAGAACGAAAATATTAAGACTCTGCACAGAGGCAAGAATCACCGGAACAAGTATCGGCAGAAGCAGAAGAGGAAGCATGACCTCCCTTGTTCTGGTGTTTACGGAAATTAGCGAGAACAGAGTTCCGAGCACTGCGAATCCGTATGTGCCGAGGAAGAAGACCGCAGCCGTCAGCGCTCCGCCCGCGAATATGTTGACATTGTAAAGCACTGTGAAAATAGGAATGGTGATTATCTCCACCAGAGCCATGAACGTGAAGTTGCTTATGACTTTGCCGAAAAAAACCGAACTCGGGTCAACGGGTGAGAGCAGAAGAGCCTGAAGGTTGCCCCCCTGAACCTCTGTCATCATTGACTTATTCAGCCCCAGTAGCCCCGCGAAAACGAAGCTCATCCACAGTATGCCGCCGACAACCTCGTTCTTCATATCACTGCCGGGTTCAAAGATGAAGCTGAAAACCACAACCACAAGGAGCGAGAAGACAAGCATGGAGTTAACCACTTCCTTAGACTTGAACTCCTCAAGAATATCTTTTCTGAAAATGCAGAGAACAGTGTTGAAATAGCTCATCTCAGCTCACCGCCTGCATGTATATTTCCTCGAACTCTTTCTCCGGCACTTCTTCCTTCTTTTTGTCCAGAGTGAATTTGCCGCCTTTGACAACGACAATCCTTGAGGCAAGTTCATAGCCTCTGGGAAGGTTGTGGGTGACCATCACAATGGTTTTTTTGAGGGAGAACTGTTCCTTGAGAATACCCGTGAGAACGAGGGATGCGTGCTGATCAAGCCCTGTGTAGGGTTCATCAAGCAGAATAATATCGGGATCATGCATGAGCGCGCGGGCTATGGAAAGCCTCTGCAGCATACCCCTTGAGAATGTTCTGACCCTGTCATGCTTTCTTGAAAGGAGCTCCACTCTTTTCAGGAGAAAATCCGCCCGTGCGGAAACATCCTTTATTCCGTAGAGCCTCCCGTAAAAGACAAGATTTTCAAGCGCGCTCAGGTTTTCATATAAAAATGGCTGGTGAGAGATAACCCCGAAATGCTTTCTGAAATCATCCTTCATTTTCTTTATGGGCGTGCCCTTAAAAAAAATATCACCCTCACTCGGTTTGGTGAGGGTGGAAAGGATTTTCAGAAGGGTTGACTTGCCTGCGCCGTTAGGACCGAACACGGACATGAAATCCCCTTCTGCAAGTTCGAAGGTCACACCTTTAAGCGCTTCGGTGTGACCGTATCTCTTTTTAACATTATCCAGCCTGAAAATTGGTTCAGGCATTTTTTCTCCTGCCGGTAACAGTGTAGAAAGCGCCGATGCACATAATACCGCAGCCAATCCACAGCCAAACGAGAAGAGGCTCGTAAACCACCTGAATGCCTATGTAGTTTTCAGGTTTGGAGTAGCTGGCGAGTATGAAGTAAAGGTCGCCTTTCAGTTTGGAGTAGATAGCAACCTCCGCCCATGCTTCCTCGCGTTTTTCGTAGAAGCGTCTTTCCGGAGCGACGGTAACTATCTCCTTACCGTTTTCTGTTACTTTAACAGGAGCGTAAACAGATGTAAAGTTATGACCTTGATTTACGGTGAGTTCACCTACGTGCATTTCATACTTGCCGAAGGTGAAGCTTTCGCCGGGAGCCACAACGTGTTCGTCTTTAACATTGTAGAAGGATGAGGCGATTATTCCGTAAGCCATGATAACAACGCCGATGTGAACCAGAAGACCGCCGTAATGTCTGCGCTGAGTAAGCATTACTTTGGGGCCGTTGTTTTTTACGGAGACTGCGATTCTTGTAATGATGGTTGCCAGTGAAAGAGTGGTCACACCGGTGAGTATAAGGGGGATGGGAAGAGTGTATCCCTTCACGTACATGATCACCATTGACGCAAGCGCAGCTATCACAGCGGGGATGATCTTTTTATAGAAGCTTTCGCCTATCTCTTTGCCGTACTGAGCCATGGGGGCTATACCTGCAAAAAGGAGTATAAGTATGAAGAACGGCGTGGAAACCTTGTTGAAGTAGGGGATATTAACTGTAAGCTTGTTGCCCACCACTCCGAAAACGCCCATTACCGCATAGTAAGCCTGAGAGATCAGAGGCATAGTAGTTCCCACAAGGACAACTATCATAAGCCCGAGGAAAAGCCAGTTTGCTATGAAGAACATACCTTCTCTGGACGAGAAGTGGAAGTCTTTCTCTTCGGGGTCTTTGTAGAGCTTGAGGTTGTTAAAAAGGACAATGGCGTATGCTATTGTGGAAACCACCATGAACACTACAAAGAAAGCGCCGAGGCTTGATTTTCCGAAGGAGTGTACAGATTCTATAACGCCGCTTCTGGTGAGGAAGGTTCCGAATATACAAAGTATGAAGGATGTCATAAGAAGTGTATGAGTCCATACTTTCAGCTTGTTTCTCTGCTCGTATATAAGAGCGGAGTGAAGGTAAGCAGTGCCTGTTATCCAGGGGAGAAGAGAAGCATTTTCAACGGGATCCCATGCCCAGTAGCCGCCCCAGCCAAGCTCAACATATGCCCACTGGCCGCCGAGAACTATGCCTATAGTAAGGAAAACCCATGTGATGATCGCCCAGCCTCTGCTCTCTTTTACCCAGAGATTGGAGCCGTCGTTTGTCATCATGGAAGCTACAGCGTGCCCGAGGGGAACTGTGAAGCCCGCATAGCCGATGAAGAGTGTAGGCGGATGGTATATCATGCCGGGGTTCTGGAGCAGGGGGTTCATACCCACGCCGTCCTGAGGCATGAAGCCGAGTTCCGAAAAGGGGTTGGTCACGAAACAGGTAAGTATAAGGAAGAAGGAGGATGATACGCATATGACAAAGAGCACTGAGCTTTTGTATCTTGTATCGAGATCCCTGAGACGTATCATTTCAATTATGGCGAAAATAACAAGGAGAAGCCCCCAGAAAAGGAGCGAGCCCGCCTGCCCTGCCCAGAAAGCGCTGAGCTTATAAGCCATGGGGAGTGCAAGATCCGTATACTGCGCCACATATTCAATTTTAAAATTGCTTGTGATAAGCGCAAGAAGAAGAACCAGAGAGGCAAGACCTATTGCCGCCGTCTGTGCTATG
This sequence comes from Deferribacterales bacterium, assembly GCA_050253335.1. Lineage (GTDB taxonomy): Bacteria > Chrysiogenota > Deferribacteres > Deferribacterales > Geovibrionaceae > Geovibrio. Next base: position 27,475 of record JBFWJG010000001.1, read on the forward strand.
AGGAAATATCCTCCGATTTTATCGTAAATTTTGTTTTCGCTTCTCATCCCCGTTAAGTAGAAGTAAGAAGCACCTGCGCCCGCAATAAGCGCAAGGAGCATAAACAAAAACCCTGCTCCGCCCACTGTTCACCTCGAAAATTTAAGATTTGCAAAACATCACCGTGAGTTCCGCCTTCTGCGGCGAAACCCGCCTGCCGTAACAAATTTTGCATAGTATACTAAGTTGATATGGAATTGTATAAAAAGTTCTTTAAAGGATCGTTAAATTATAAGAATTATCCTTTAGCTGCCTCTTCCTCAGGGTCTACCTCGTATTTAGAGGGACATTTTGTAAGAAGGGTTTTAGCAATAAACTTTTTATTTTCAATGTCGTAGTTGCCTTCAATGATGACGTGGATTTCCTCTTTGAAGGTATCGGGGATTATGCCCTTGTAATCAACGGTCATTACCGCGCCGCCCTCTTCAACATCCACAATATCAAAGACAAGGTGTCTTTCCTTTGTGTTTTTGGTGATTGTTCCGGGGATAACCTCACCGCTTACGCGCATCCCTTTCTGGTTGAGTTTTTCAGGGTTGTGAAGAACTTCGCCCACGGTGAGATAGTACACGCCTTCTGACTTGAAGCCGCTGAAAAGCATGAATGAAATGGCGATTACAACAACAGCAGTGGCAACGAGAAACTTCTTGTTTTTGTTCATTGGCTGACTCCGTAACGTCTTGACTTTGATTTTTATAATGTACATAATCCGACCGTTGATCAAGGAAAAAGTTTTGTAAAAGATATTAATAAATCCAAGTTTTAAAAGGTTTTGAGTATTGTTTTAACGCAATATCTGAATATAATATATGCCTTGCAGGGAACATTTCCGCAGCATGTCTGTCTTAAACCTGTGAAAAAAACAGTATAAGGTAGTTATTATGAATGAAATAGGATTTATCACGGCTTTCACCGCGGGTGTGCTTTCTTTTCTCTCCCCCTGCGTGCTCCCCCTTCTCCCCGCTTATCTGTCTTTTATATCCGGCGAGACCATAGACACCCTCACATCCGGCGAATCGAAAAAAGCCAGAGCTAAGGCTGTTCTGGGCGCTGTCTTTTTCGGACTGGGCTTTCTTCTTGTATTCGTGATTCTCGGAGCGAGCGCCACAGCGGTCGGCAAGGCGCTGGCACAGCATAAAATGCTCCTCGGGCGCATAGCCGGAGTGCTTATCATTGTGCTTGGCCTGCATATGTCAGGAGTTTTCCGCATAAACAGGCTTCTTGTTCAGAAAAAGTGGAATTATCAGCGCAGATCCGGCGCGCCGTTTCTTGTTCAGGCGTTTTTTCTCGGCATCGCCCTCGTTCTCGGCTGGTCGCCCTGTCTCGGGCCGGTGATAGCCGCCATATTCGCCATGGCTTCACAGCAGGAGACAGTGGGGCAGGGGATAGGCCTGCTTGTGACATTCGGTTTCGGGCTTTGGATTCCGTTTCTGCTTGCGGCTCTTGCGGTCGGGCATGTTATCTCAGGCATGAAGAAGGCGGGCAGAGTGGTGATGGTTGTGGAGAAAATATCAGGCGCTCTTCTTATCGTTATCGGTCTTCTCATGGCAACAAACAGCATGAGCACGATGAGCGCTTATCTTGTAAGGTGGTTTCCTTTCCTCGGCAGCATAAACTTTTAGGTGCTTTTAGGCGATTTTATCCTTTTTTTGGAGCCGGATTTATAATAATATATTCTGCTTTTTTTGACTTGCCCGTTTTTATGCGGGCGCGCGAAGCGGTCTGAAAGATAAAAAAATTTATATTTATAAAGGAGCATTTTCGGTATGGCAGGACATAGTAAGTGGGCGAATATTAAACACAGAAAAGCGGCTCAGGACGCAAAAAAGGGCAAAGTTTTCACCAAGGTTGCCCGCGAGATCACGGTTGCGGCAAAGGAAGGGGGCGGCGATCCCGACATGAACCCCCGCCTCAGGCTGGCGCTTGATAAGGCAAAAGCCGTGAACCTGCCCAAGGACAATGTTGACAGAGCGATAAAGAAAGGAACGGGCGAAGGCAACGAAGCCGCTTACGAGGATGTGACATACGAAGGCTACGGCCCCGGCGGTGTGGCTATTCTTGTCAAAACCCTGACAGATAACAGAAACAGGACAGTAGCCGAAGTGCGCAGCACCATGACGAAAAAAGGCGGCAGCATGGGCGAGGCCGGATGCGTTGCTTGGATATTCGAGCAGAAAGGCATACTTGAAATATCAAAAACCAAGGCGGATGAGGACAAACTTCTGGAAGAAGCCCTTGAGGCCGGAGCTGAGGATGTTGTTGATGACGGTGATGTTTTCTCAGTTCAGTGCGCATACGCCGACTTTATGGATGTAAAAACCGAGCTTGAAGGCAAAGGATACGCGTTCGAGTTTGCGGAGATCACCATGAAGCCCAAGAACACGGTTCCCGTCAGTGTTGAAGACCTGCGCAAAATCATGACCATCACCGACGCCCTTGAGGATCTGGATGATGTTCAGGAAGTTTTCTCAAACTTTGAGGCTGACGACGAAGTTATGTCCCAGCTTGAGGACTAGTTGTCCCGTATAGTTATCGGAATAGATCCCGGCCTTAACTGCACAGGCGTGGGCATTGTGCGGGCTTGGCCGGGGAAGGTGGAGCATGTTTTTCACGGCGTGCTCCGCACAGACAGCAAAAGACCCCTGCCCGAGCGTCTCGGCGTTATATGCGCCGGACTGAGGGAGATAATAGCGGAGTACAGGCCGGAAGTGTCCGCCGTTGAGGATGTTTTCCAGTCTGTAAACATAAAAAGCGCCATGCTTCTGGGGCAGACAAGGGGCGCGATAATCGCCACCCTGCTCTCCTGTGGGATGCCCGTGAACGAATATACGGCGCTTCAGGTGAAAAAGTCCGTTGTGGGCTACGGCAAGGCGGATAAGGAGCAGGTGCGCCACATGGTGGAGGTTCTGCTCGGAATTAAGATGGGCAAAACCCCGCTGGACGCGTCAGATGCGCTTGCTGTGGCTGTCTGCATGGGTCTTGACATAACCGGGAGGCGGTATTGATCTACAGAGTTAAGGGCGAGCTTCTGGAAAAGCACCCCGATTTCGCGGTAATAGACACGGGAGCGGTCGCTTTCCGGGTGGGAATCTCCATGCAGAGCTTCGCCTCCCTGCCTGATATAGGGGAAAAGGCTTCTCTTTATACGCTGATGAATGTCCGTGAGGACGATATAAGCCTGTTCGGCTTTGTCACCCTCGAGGAGAAGAAGCTGTTCACGCTCCTCACCTCCATAAGCAAGGTGGGGCCCAAGATGGCGCTTGCGATCCTTTCAGGACTTGATGTTAAGTCATTTGAGAAGGCTGTTGTCTCTGGTGATGTGGTGAAGATCAAGGGCATTCCCGGCATAGGGCTGAAAACGGCGGAGAGGATTATATTAGAGCTTAAAGACAAATTTGATCTCGTGTTCAAGACAGAGGCCAGACCTGATGACAACTCGGAAGATGTGGTGAGCGCCCTGTGCAACCTCGGCTACTCAAGAAAGGACGCCGAAAACGCCGTCCGCGCCTCATACTCCGGCGAAAACTCATTTGAGGAAAACCTCAAGAAAGCTCTCAGAGGGCTTTCCGGATAGCTTAAACTGTTTGTATATAAATATTTAGTATTATTTTTATTGACTTGCAGAGGCGAGAGGAATATAAACTCCGCATGCAAACTGTCGGATGTTCACATAAGAACACAGTAGTTTCAGATCTAAAAGCGGCACTTACTCCGCAAACATCATCAATCTTTCACACTCTTTTTCAGGGAAAAATTCAGCCTTAAAAATTTCAGGAGAATGTATGCGATTTGTATCGGGATTGAAGCCTTTTCAGTTTCTTGTACTGGGATTTTTATCCTATGTTGTTATCGGAACAGCCTTTTTATCTCTGCCGGTCTCTCAGGTAACTGACGTAAAAGTAATAGACAATCTTTTTAATGTTACATCTGCCGTTTCCACAACAGGATTGAGCACTGTCAGTGTATCTGATTCATATACGCTTTTCGGACAGATAGTTATTCTGGTCTTATTCCAGCTTGGGGGGATAGGCTATATGACCCTGACTTCGTTTATCATACTCGCCAGAGGCAGGCAGCTTTCAAATGTGAGAAACGGAATACTGGGAACTGAATTCAGCCTCCCTTCAGAGTTTAAAATACATAGCTTTATTTTTCAGGTTGCAGTTTTTACAATGATAATTGAGTTTATCGGAACTCTGATCCTGTTTCTGGAGTTCAGGGCAACAGGCGTGGAGTCTCCGCTGTGGATGGCTTTATTTCATGCGGTGTCCGCATTTACAACATCCGGCTTCAGCACTTTCAATAACAGCATGGAGAGTTTTAAGGGTAACTGGGTGATATGTGCCACCATCGGCTCACTCTGCTATATGGGTTCTATAGGGTTTATTGTTCTGCATGACGCGTTTCTGGCGGTAAAGAGCAGGGCATACAGAATAACCTTCACATCAAAGGTTATTCTGGTGCTTACAGCACTGATCTTCTTCGTTTGCGTACCTCTTTTTTATCTGTCCGAGCCATCGCTGAGAAACGCCGGATTCGCGGAAGGAATTCTCATTTCGTCTTTCCAGGTTATGACCGCCTCAACAACAGCCGGGTTTAACACCGTGCCCATCGGCGATCTTACCCCTGCCTCTCTTACTCTTCTAATTATAGCTATGGTAATCGGAGCATCGCCAAGCGGCACTGGCGGCGGGATAAAAACAACATCCGTGTCCTCCTGCATAGGCATAGTGATGAGTATTTTAAGGGGCAGAAGCACGGTAACCTTTTTCGGACACTCAATTCCCGACATAAGACTTATGACAGCGGTTGCTTCAGTATCTATTTATATGGGGGTGCTTGCTGCCGGAGTTTTCACGCTGAGCATGGCGGAGGAGCAGGAATATATTAAACTTGTGTTTGAGGCAGCCTCAGCATTGGGTACAGTAGGACTAAGCATGGGAATAACCGGTGAACTGGGAAATACGGGGAAAATCATTGTAACGCTTCTTATGTTTTTGGGAAGGGTCGGACCGCTTACAGTAGGGCTTTCTCTTTTCCATTCGGGCAAAGAGTTGGGGAAAAACAAGAAGAGTGATTTGGCAGTTTAATTTTAACGTCTCTTCCGTTGCTGAACACAGCGGAAGAGACTATCGTCTTATTCCACTCTTTTTCCGGTTTCCGAATCTATGAGATGCAGGTCGCCGTTTGTTATGCCGATGCCCACTTCAAGGCAGCTGTAAACGAATTCTTCAAAGCTCATGCCGTTTACTTCGCAAGCCTGATTGATTTCGTCCATAAATTCTTTCTCCATGGCAAAAGCCATGCTCACCATATTCTCTTCATCAATTTCGTGGTCATGGTCGTGGCTGCCGCAGCCGCCGCTTCCGCATCCGCATTTGTCGCTCATGTTTTCTCCTTATATGAATCCGGTGAAATTATCTATCGTTCCGGTTAATGAGTCAATATCGAACTCTTTTGCATCTTTTGCAAGTTTTTCCGCCCAGTTTTTCAATTCTTTTATATTTTCCCTTTCGGCAATGGAAAGGGCAAGCGCGGCGAAGCTCTCCATATCGCTTATTACGAACCTGCGTGAGATCTTCTGCCATTTGTCATGCAGTTCGCGGCGGATAATCTCCCGCTGTTCGTCCGTTATGTCGGCTGGGGTTGCTGCTTCTGCCTGCTCATTCCGGCTGACTGACCTGTGCCTGAGGAAGGCTTTCAGCGCGCCCGTAAGTTCAGACGGAATTATGGGTTTTTTCACATATGCCGAGCAGCCGCAGGCGAATGCCTCTTCCATCCTGTCACTCAGCACATCCGCCGAAACCGCTATGAGCGGTATATGCGCTGTTGCCTGGTCGCTTTTAAAAAGCTTCGCCGCGGAATAGCCGTCCGTTCCGGGCATTTTCATATCAAGCAGAACGATATCCGGCAGGTGCGCCGCCGCCTTTTCATAGGCTTCCTGCCCGTTTTCCGCCTCTATGAATGTAAAAGGGTGTTCCCTGAGAAGCAGCCGGATCAGGAAACGGTTCTGCGGACTGTCATCCGCTATGAGGATAGCGGCAGGCTCAAATATGACCTGCTCATTCTCTTTTGTTGCCTGTGCCAAGGAGCCGCATACCCCGACATCCCTGAATGTCACTGTGAAAAGGGAGCCTTCGCCCTTGACGCTTGAAAGGCTTATTGTGCCGTTCATGGCTTCCGTGAGTTTTTTTGTTATGGCGAGCCCCAATCCTGTTCCCCCGTATTTTGCGTGATCCTGCCCCTGCTGCTGGGTAAAGTTGTCAAAAATTCTCTCAAGCTGGCTTTCGTCAATCCCTATGCCCGTATCCTGAACCGTTATGATTATGGAGCATAGCCCGCTTTCAGTTTTTTCTTCTGTGCAGGAGAGCTTTATGAAACCTTTGTGAGTGAACTTGACCGAATTCCCCACAAGGTTGAAAAGAATCTGCCTGAGTCTTGTTCCGTCGAAAAGCACGGTGCTTCCGCATTTTTCGGTATCCTTAATGAGCCTGATCCCTTTCTGCCTGACGGTTTCGGAGAAAATTTCCGCAGTTTCGTCAAACACGCTGCATATATTAAGCGGCGCAGGGTTTATATCTATTCTGCCGGATTCTATTTTAGAGAGATCCAGCAGGTCGTTGATAAGCTTCATGAGGGTTTCGCCGCTGTTTTTGATTGAGTTCAGAAGGTTAGCGTGTTCAGGTTCCTTTATGTCCCTGCTCAGCATCTCGGCAAAACCAAGGATGATGTTCATCGGGGTGCGTATCTCATGGCTGATGTTGGCGAGAAACTCGCTTTTTGCTCTGTTGGCTGCATCCGCCGCTTCCTTGGCGGCTTTCAGCTCCTCTGTCCTGCTGACTTTCAGCAGGTTGTCGTGATAGCGGGCAAAGAGGATGTTCAGTGATTCCGTGAGAACCCCGAGCTCATCCTTTGCGTGCCTCTCGGATATATTGATGCTGTATATTGACTGGTTTGAGGGGTCGGCTCCGGCGAGCTTTTCAGCGATTTTCTGGATCTGCCGGACAAGGGTGATGTGAAACGAGACGGCGTAGAGAAGGGAGAGAACGGCGGTTACAAGAAATGTGCTTATGATTACCGTTCCCGCGTGAGCCGCGAAATCACCGGCTATGTTGGCTGTGTCCGGGTATATCTCGGCATAGCCTGCGTAGTGCCAGTTTTTGCCGTAAATCAGAGGAAACCGGAACGACTCCTTTCCGGTATAAAGGCTCTTTATTATTTCCACAGAAAAGCTTGTTTCTCTGTCGGGCGCTCTGCTTTCCGCCAGAGTCTCTTCCCTGTCGTTAATAAGACGGACTTTTTTCACTATCCCGACTTCGGTGAGTCCGTCCGTTATGCTCTGGGCAAGGCTTTTGTTCCCTGTCACAAGGGCGTGTCCCGCCGTCTGGGACATCATGGAGGTTATTTTCTGAAGACGGTTTTCCACCCCTTCCTGCTCTCTTCTGAAATCGAACCAGAGCAGGACTATGCTGAGCAGAAGCCCGAGGGTGAAGGCAATGAAAAAGGTCATCTTCGCCTGCTTGTAGGGCAGGCTCTGGGTGAATTTAACTTTCATAGCCCATGATCAGACAGAACAGGGAAATTATCAATATAAAAGTGTATTTAAACAGTGCTTTTCAAAGTATAACCACTGTACGGCCTGAGGCTTCTCCGGCGATCATGGCTTTAATTTTTTCATCCAGTCCGCCGAGGCCTGTTTCCGTTGTGATTTCAGCGAGGCGGGCAGGCTTCCATTCCCCCGCCAGCCTGTTCCAAGCTCTGATCCGCTTATCCTTGGGGCACTCCACGGAGTCAATGCCGATGAGACTTACCCCGCGGAGAATGAAGGGAAAAACGTTGATATTAAGCTCCGGTGAAAACGCCAGACCGCAGCAGGAGACAGCACCGCCGTACTTAACTGATTTCAGCAGAGCAGACAGGGCGTTTCCGCCGAGAACATCTATCCCGCCGTCCCATACGGGCTTCATGAGCGGCTTTTCCGAACCCGCAGTGAAGTCGGTGCGGGAGATGATGCTTTCTGCTCCGAGGCTTCTGAGAAAAGGCTCAAGGTCAGGCTTGCCTGTGACTGCGCACGGGGAAAAGCCTTCGGCAGCCAGAATGGAGAGTGCAATGCTTCCCACACCGCCTGTCGCCCCTGTAACAGCTATGCGGCCGCCCCTGAGCCCCATATGCAGCAGACCGTCAACGCAGAGAGCGGCGGTGAGCCCCGCTGTTCCGAGGGACATGCTTTCCTTCATTGTAAGCCCGTCCGGCAGGGGCAGAACCCACGCGGACGGGACACGTATATACTCTCCGAAGCCGCCTGAGGTGTTCATGCCGAGGTCGTAACCTGTGACAATTACCCTGTCGCCTTCTCTGAAGCTGCCGTCCGTGCACTCAGCCACCTCTCCGGCGGCGTCAATGCCCGGAGTGTGCGGATATTTTTTCGTTACTCCCTTATTGCCGGAGGCAGACAGGGCGTCCTTATAGTTCAGGGACGAACAGCGGACACGGATAAGCACTTCTCCCGACGGAAGATCATCGGTGCTGCGTTCTGTTATCCCGCAGGAATATGTTCCGTCCGTGTTTTCAGATGTAACGTAAGCCCTGAACAAGGTTCCCATATTTTCCTCCGTCAGTATGCCATCTTGAGAATGGCAAGGATATCTTTTGATTTAAGCTTTCTGAACTCGCCTATTTCCCCGAAGCGCACGGCTCCTTCGGCCATTTTCTGGAGCGAATCCTCCTCCACTCCGGTTTCCGAAAGCCTCGCCGGAAGACCGATTGAAGTGTAGAAAGCTCTCAGGCGGTCTATCCCTTCAAGGGCGGCCGCTTTTTTATCAGCATTTTCCGGAACACCGAAAACATTCACGGCAAGATTGTAAAACTTGTCTGCATTGCTGTCGTCCATCACATATTTCATCCAGTTCGGGAAAAGGATCGCAAGCCCCGCTCCGTGGGATATGTCGAATATGGCACTCACCTCATGCTCTATCACATGATTTGCCCAGTCCCCCTCCCTGCCGAGTGAAAGGAGCGTGTTCAGGGCAAGGTTGCCCGCCCAGAGGATCTCCGCCCTCGCTGTGTAGTCTCGGGGGTTTTCCAAAACGATCGGCGCGTATTTCAGGCATGTTTTCAGCAGGGCTTCACACAGCCTGTCCTGAGTGAAGGTGTCCGGCGTGGGCGAGAAATACTGCTCGAATATGTGGCTCATAATGTCTGCCACCCCTGCCGCGGTGTGGAAGGGGGGAACGGTGTAGGTGTATTCCGGGTCGAGTATGGAAAACTTAGGCCAGAGTATCGGGGAATAAACCGCCAGCTTCTGGTTTGTTTCGATGTTGGATATTACTGCGTTTCCGTTTGATTCGGAGCCTGTGGCGGCAAGGGTGAGAACCGTGCCTATGGGCAGTGCCTTGTTTATGGCCGCTTTGCGCAGGCAGAAGTCCCACGGATCGCCGTCATAGCTGACTGAGCCCGCTATGAGCTTGGCGCAGTCTATCACGCTGCCGCCGCCCACGGCGAGGATGAAGTCTATGTTCTCCTCCCTGCAGATGCGCACCCCTTCGCGCACGCTGGTTATGCGGGGGTTAGGCTCGATTCCGCCCAGCTCTGTGTAAAAGAGACCTCTGTCCGTGAGTTTGTCGGTTATAGTCTGAAAAAGTCCGTCCTGTTTTATCCTTTTGCTTCCGTAGCAGATGAGCACCCTTGTCGCGCCGTATTTTTCCATCTGTCTGCCGAGAACCTTTATCTGGTTTCTGCCGAAGAAAATTTTTGTGGGGATGTTCAGTGTGAAATTGTCCATTCTTTGTCCTCCGTATTAATATAAGGATAGCATGTATACGGATTGGTTCAAGCCCCGTGTTCCCTATATTGCCTTTACTGTGAGCCTTTATTCTGGTATTAATCCGTTTAAGAGGGCGCTATGAAGAAAAACATAGGGAAAATAACAATAAAGATAATAATGGTTCTGCTGATCCTCGGTCTGGTCGGCAGGGCGGTTTATGTTCTCAGCGGAGCGGAAGGCGGTCATCTTCCGGAAAACACCGTGGCGGAGCTTTCAATAACCGGAATAATTTACGAGGCTGATTCTGTTATAGAAACCCTTGAGGAGCTTTCCAAGAACGAGAAGGTCAAGGGGATAATACTCAGGGTGAACAGCCCGGGCGGAGTGATTACGCCGACCAAGGAAATTTTCGACTATATCCAGACAATCAACAAGCCTGTCTATGCCTCCATGGAGAGCGTGGCGGCCTCCGGCGGATATTACGTTTCCGCGGCGTGCGACCGCATATTTGCCATGCCGACCACGATTACGGGGAGCATAGGCGTCATCATGCAGCTTTCAAACTATGAAAAACTCATGAACACCATAGGCATAAAAAACTTTGCCCTGAAAAGCGGCGAGTTTAAGGATATAGGTTCGCCTGACAGGGAAATGACGGATGCGGAGAGGGATATCCTCATGAGCACTGTTATGGATATGTACGAACAGTTTATAGAGGACATCCAGAAGCGCAGAAACATGGATGAGGCTGTTCTCCGCGCACAGGCGGACGGCAGGGTCTTCACGGGGAAGCGCGCCTTTGAGATGGGTTTTGTGGACAACCTCGGCAGCAGAAGAGACGCCTTCGAGGAGATGAAGAACGAACTCAGGCTTGAGAATGTCGAGCTGAAAAATTTTGATAAAAAGCTTACCGTCTGGGACAAGTTCTTCGGCAGGGTCGAGGGGCTCAACCTCGGGGGCGGGGCTCATTTCATGTATCTGTACAAAGGGTACTGAGAATGCGTGTTTCACTTCTGTTCGTGCTTGTGCTCGCTTTTCTGCTCTCTTCGTGCTCCAAAAGGGGCGTTTATGAAAGCATGATGCAGAACGAGCGCAGGCAGTGCGACGAACTCAGAGGCGCAGACAGGGAAGACTGTCTTATCAGAACGGAAAAATCATACAGCGACTATATGCGTGATATGGGGAAATAGAGGGCTCAGAGACTGCTCAGCCGCACAGCGGTTCTGTTTGCCTCGTCCTTGCATATATGCTTTCTTGCGTGGGCAAAGGCTCCGCCCAGAGTGGGGAAAATATGCTGAGGCGGGAGATACCCGCTTATCTCAAGATCAATAAGCCTTTCCTTCAGCGCGTCATTAGCCACTATCATGGCTATTATGCCGCTCTCTTTAATATTCACCAGCATTTCCGTGAGGGCGAAAAATCCCGAATAATCTATGAACGGAACCTTTGAGCAGTTGAAGATCACAACCTCGTTATCCAGTATGCTCCCCACCTTTCCCACAACCTGAGTGGCAGAACCGAAAAAGAACGGTCCGCTCACATCCACAACCCTTATCAGATGCCTGCTTCCCTCTCCTGAACCGCAGGGGGCGGAATCCGCCGTGTCCAGATCCACATCGTCCACCTGAGTCTGCGTCTGTTTTGCTATGCGGTAGGTGAGAAGAACCGAAGCCGCCACAAGCCCCACGCCGACAGCCACAATGAGATCCACAAAAACCGTGAGCACAAGGACAATGGCCATCACCGCTATGTCGTGTCTCGGAGCCTTTTTAATTATCTTGAGGAAGCGGTAGTCGACTATGTCAAACCCTACCTTGATCAGTATCCCCGCCAGAACAGAGAGTGGAACCTTTTCCGCCTGCTCGCCGAAGCCGAGAACAAACCCTAGCAGAAGAAGAGCGTGAACAACGCCGGAAAGTCTTGTTGTTCCGCCTGATTTAACGTTTATTACTGTGCGCATGGTTGCTCCCGCCCCGGGGATTCCTCCGGCGAGGGCGGAAAGCATGTTCCCCAGTCCCTGACCGAAAAGCTCTTTATCCGGCTTATGTTTTGTGCGGGTGAGGGAATCGGCGACGAGGGAGGTGAGCAGGCTGTCTATGGAGCCGAGAACGGCAAGGCTCAGGGCGGTTGTGACAATGAAGGTAAGCTGGCCAATGGAAAATTCCGGAAGGTGAAGCGAGGGCAGACCCGAGGGGATGTCTCCTATGACCGCCGTGTCTATCCCTGCGGTGACAGCAAGCAGGGTCATCCCCGTGAGCGCAATAAGCGGAGAGGGGAGAACGGCTGTAACTTTTTTCGGGGTAAGAAATACAATGGCGAGAGTCAAAAGCCCCAGAGCGAGGTCGTTCGGGCTGAAGTCAGTGAAAATCCTCCCTGCCTCGGAAACCGCCATAAGCGGGGAGCGGACGCTTCCTGCTCCAGTGAGCGGGTGAAGCTGGAGAAGGATTATAATGATGCCGATTCCGGTCATGAAGCCGGATATAACAGGATAGGGGATGTAGCGGATAAGTCCGCCGATTCGGCAGAAACCGAGAAGCATCTGGAAAAGTCCGCCGAGGAAGATGATTGTTACCACAAAGGTCATGTCTCCGTGGTAGAGGGCGACAGCGGATGCGGTGACAACGGTCATCGGGCCTGTGGGGCCTGAGATCTGAACCGGAGTTCCGCCGAAAAGGGCTGCCGTGAGCCCCAGAATTATTGCGCCGTAAAGCCCCGCCTGAGCACCTGCTCCGCTTGCCACTCCGAAAGCCAGCGCAAGGGGAAGGGCGATAACCCCCGCGGTTATCCCTCCGTATAAATCTCCTGCCAGTCGCTTCGTGTAGTCTCTCTTTCTCATAGGTTTGCCCCGCCTGTATGGGAAAGCTGTGTTTCTGCGCGCGCGGTGGTTATGAACAATGACTTATAACGGATTTTCCCTGTTTGCGTCCTTTGTGTCAACTGGTTTTCAGTGAAATGTTAAAAAAATATCACTGCTGTATAAGTTAAAATTTAATAAGGTTCGATATAGGTTAACTGAATCCGTTTTGACGAAAAAAAGGAACAGCCCTTTGCTATTGAATATTTCCGGTTTATTGACATATACTCCCATATTGTGACGGATTACGGAGGGGAGATGTTCTGCCGGATTTTTTCCGCCCATGTGGCAGGGATCGAAGGGGTTCTCATTGAGGTTGAGGTGGATACGGCAAATGTCGGTCTTCCGTCTTTCAGCATGGTGGGGCTTGCGGAAGCCTCCGTCCGTGAAAGCAGGGATAGGGTGCGTTCCGCTCTGAAAAACATGGGCTTTTCCATTTTCAACAAGCCGATCACGATTAACTTTGCTCCCGCGGACTTCCGCAAGGAGGGGACGGGGTTTGATCTGCCTGTAGCGGTCGGCCTTCTCAAATCCGCAGGGCACACGGACGCGGACACTGATAAAACTCTTTTCATAGGAGAGCTTTCGCTGGACGGCAGGCTCCGCCCCGTGAGCGGGGTTTTGTCCGTGACCTATGCCGCCCGTGAGAAGGGGTTCGAAACCGTCATACTGCCTAAAGAGAATGTGGCAGAGGCTTCCCTCGTCAGCGGCATCAGGATCGGCGGGGCGGAAAGCCTCTCGGAAGTGCTTGCATGGCTTGGGGGAAACGGCGGGGTTTCATTCGCCGGAAACACAGGGACGCAAAAGAAGCCGGCGGTCGAGCCCCTGCACGACTTCAGGGATGTAAAAGGCCAGTTCACAGCCCGCCGCGCGGCGGAGGTCGCCGCCGCCGGAATGCACAATATCCTCATGATAGGCCCCCCGGGAAGCGGGAAGACAATGATCGCCCGCAGACTGCCCGGGATTCTGCCTCCGCTGGATATGGAAGAGGCGATAGAGACCCTCAAGATTCATTCAGTTGCGGGGCTGGTGAGGAATGTTTCCGATATAAGTTTTGAGCGCCCTTTTGTCTCCCCGCATCACACAAGCAGTTCCGTCTCCATTGTGGGCGGAACCTCCCGCGCCAAACCCGGTCAGGTGAGCATAGCCCACAACGGAATACTCTTCATGGACGAGTTTCTGGAGTTTAACCGCAGTGTTCTGGAAACCCTCCGCCAGCCCATGGAGGACAAGGAAGTGACTGTGGCCAGAGCGGACAGAACAGTGAAGTACCCTGCTTCGTTCATGCTTGTTGCCGCCTGCAACCCCTGCCCCTGCGGCTACTACGGCGATTCCAGACGGGAGTGCGCCTGCTCGCCCTCTCAGGTTCAGAAATACCGCACACGCCTCTCCGGCCCCTTGCTGGACAGGATAGATATACACATGGAAGTGAAGGCGGTTGACCTGAAGGAACTCGCCGGACTTGACGACGGCGAATCATCCGAAAGCATGAGAGAAAGAGTGATGAACGCCCACAGGATGCAGAAGGAGCGTTTCAGGGGGGATAAGATTCTCCTAAACTCCCAGATGGGTGAAAAGCAGATAAAGAAATACTGCAGGCTTGATGATAAAAGCATGAAGCTTCTGGAAAACGCCTGCGACCGTTTCGGCTATTCCGCCAGGGCATATTCCAAAATCCTTAAAGTCGCACGCACACTGGCTGATATGGATAACAGTTCTGATATTCAGTCTAAGCATGTTCTGGAGGCGCTCCATTACAGACTTCTGGACAGGGAAGTCTGATATCCGCATCTTGCGGGGAAGAAAACACTTTTTCACCCATAGCCGATGAATCACACTCATTATTAACTAGTAAATTATTTTCGTTAATCGAGCATATCCGCATGTATGTTTTCCTGAAATATGATATTATAAATCATAATTAACAGCTAGGGTTTAACTTGGAATCTGATAATGTAATTTTAAATAAAAACGTGCTCTTTGAGCTTCTTCAGCGTTCATTCGAAAACACATCCGCGCCTCTTATCTGGCAGTCGGAAAACGGTGATATCCTGAGAGTGAATGAAGCCGCCTCCCATTATTTCGGCTACTCAAAAGAGGAGATGACCGGAATGAACGCAGTAAGCCTTTGCCCTGATCTTGATTCAGCGGCGATGAAGGCCGAGTGGGATGAGATAAGCCGCAGCGGCAGCCTTCATGTCTGTACACGCAATGTCTGTGCGGACGGCAGAATGAAACACGCCGAAATAAGCAAAACCCTTATAACCGCAGGCGGGCAGAAATTTGCCCTTGTTTCCCTTGAAAATATAAGCCCCCTTAAAAAGAAGACCGATGAGGTTCAGTTCCTTTACGGAATAATGGACATGTCAAACGATGCGATCTTCGTTATACGGGCTTTTGACCGCAATGTCGTGTACGCCAATGAAAAAGCCTGCATAAGTCTGGGTTATTGTGCTGATGAACTGAATAATATGAATCTGGATTCTTTCCTTGTGCCAGAGTCTGAATGGGGCTGGTTTTCCTCCTACCTCAACAGGCTCGCAGGCTCTAACTGCAATATGCTTTACAGCGTTCACAGACGGAAGGACGGCACCCTCTACCCGGCGGAAACAAGCCTCAAGTCGTTTGTAAGGGATGATGAGGAATATAATATAGCAGTGGTGAGGGATATCAGCGAGAGACTGCGCTTTTTCAGTGAGCTTGAGGAAAAAAACAGGGCGCTGGAAAAGCTGAACGGCATACTTTCCGCAGAGGTTGCGGAGAGAACAAAAGAGCTTCACTCCACAGAGGAGAAGTACAGAACCTATGTGGGGAACGCCCCTGATCCCATCTTCTTCTCCGATGTGAAGGGGATGCTCAAAGATGTCAACTCTGCTCTGTGTCTCATAACCGGATATTCCGGAGAGGAGCTTCTTTCCATGGACTTCTTAGGGCTTACGGCGGCTGAAAGCATACATGATGCCGAGACCGCGTTCTCCGACATGCTCAAAACAGGAAAGGCATCCGCTTCCCTGAAGCTTGCGAAGAAAAGCGGCGAGAAGTTTTATGTCCATCTCAACATGGCTGAGGTGGAGACAGGGGTTTACATGGGCATCTGCAAGGATGTCACCCGGAGCGTTTTGCTTGAGGAAGCCCTCAAAAAGCTCAACGAGGAGCTGTCGGAGCGTGTGCGGGAGGAGGTCGCCCTCAGGCAGAAGCAGGAAGGCTTTCTTTTTGAACAGAAAAAGCTTGAGGACATGGGGCTTCTCATAAACGCCATAGCCCACCAGTGGCGCCAGCCGATAAATGCTCTTATTCTTTATATTCAGGATATAATGGACACTTACGAATCCGGCGAGCTTTCTGACGAATACATCCGGACATTCGAAACAGTCTGCAAGGATCTGGTTCTGCACATGTCCAAAACCATTGACGATTTCAGGACATTTTTCGCTCCGGACAAGACCAGAACCAACTTTGATGTTTCCGCCGAGATAATAAAGCTTATGAAGCTGCTTCGTGTTCAGATGCAGGACAGAAACATAAGCTACAGGATCCGCTGTGTCTGCGGAGAGGAAACAGCCGACTGCACGGAAGAGGCAAGATGGGGCGACTGTCCAGGCGGAAAGACGCTTATCTACGGCTATCTGGATGAGTTTAAGCAGGCGCTGATGAACATTGTCTACAACTCAGTGGATGCCATAGAGGATAATATCGAAGCGGGAAAGATACGCAAAGGCTTTATTAATATTGATATAGAAAACCTGAACAGGCATGTTGCGGTCAGGATAAAAGACAACGGCACGGGGATCAGCCCGGAAAAGCTTCCGAAGGTTTTTGACCCGTATTTCACCACAAAAGAGGAAGGCAAAGGAACCGGAATAGGGCTTTATATGACGAAAATGGTCATAGAGAAGCACAACGGCGGCAGAATCAGCGCCGGAAACTCAGGGGAAGGAGCTGTCTTTGAGATACTTATTCCCAAGGCGGATGCTTAACTTTTCCCCAGTTCCCTGAGGCACTTGAAAAACTCATCCCTGTCTATGGGCTTAAACAGCTTCCGTACGCCGGTAACCCTGTCAGCCTCTTCCCTGTATGCGGTGGTGACAACTATCTGTGTTTCGGGGCTTTCTTCCCTGATTTTTTCAACAAGCTCAAAACCGCTCATCTCAGGCATTGCGAGATCAGTAATGACTATATCCGGACTGTGCTCACGGAATGCCGCCAGGGCTTCACGTCCGTTTTTCACCGTATATACCTTTTTGAACTCTCTGGCGAGGATCATTGACATGATTTTGCTCACCATAACATCGTCTTCGGCATAAAGAACGGTTTTATTCTTCATCACAGCCCCCCTGTTTCGGAAGATTTATTGTGAAGCGCGCGCCTTTTTCCGTGTTGGAGGCTGTTATTCTGCCTCCCATGTGCTGTTCAATCAGAAGCTTTGTCATATAAAGACCTATTCCCGTTCCCTTTCCTTCCTCCTTCGTGGTGAAGTAGGGCTCGAATATTTTTATAATGTATTCTTCGGGTATGCCGGTTCCGTTGTCGCTGACTGTTATCTTCAGTGAGCTTTCCGAATCTTCCAGATCTATGCTTATTTCTCCGCGGAAGTCTTTTCCCCTGCTCTGCTTTGCGCCCTCGATTGCGTCGGCGGCGTTGTATATTATGTTTATCACAGCCTGCTTGAACTCGCCGGCATAGCCGTAAACAAGGTTTTTGCTCCGGTCTTCGCCTGCTCCGGATTCCGGCTGTTTTCCGTTGATTTTAATATCAATGTGACGGGAGGCGAGCTGAACCTCTATTAGGCTTGCCAGTTCGTTCACTTCCTTCGCCGCGTCATAGTATGTTTTTTTCTTGTCAGGGGCGAAGAACAGCCTGAAGTCGTCTATGGTGGAGGATATATGCCTGATTATCCCCATACATGTGTCTGCGAACGAGTCCATGTAGGCATCATTCAGGAGCTTCCTTCTCCAACACTCATGGGCGTCCTGAATATAGAGCCCCAGAGCGTTTATGGGCTGTCGCCACTGATGGGCTATGGCGTTGATCATCTGCCCCATGTCCGCGAGTTTTTTCTGCTCCTGTATTATCTGTTCCTGACGCCTTCTCGCCTCCACTTCCGTTCTTACCTGCTCCTTGAGGTTCCTGTTCATTTTTTTCAGCTCTTCCTCAAGCTTGACGGTCGATGTGGCATCCTGACAGAAGCCTATGTATCTGTTCTCCGCTATTTTGATGACCGAAATGCGCATGAAGAAGGTTTCCTTGTTTTTTCTCATGAACTTCAGCGTTCCGGAAACAACTCCCTGCTCGAAGAGAACCTCTTCCGCTTTCCGCGCGTTTTCCACAGCGTCCGGAGGCCAGAGATCCATCACATTCATGGTGAGCAGTTCCTTTTCGGTGTAGCCCGTTATACGGCAGGCCTCCTTGTTTACTTCCACAATGAGGCCGTTGTGGTCGGATATGAATATGCTGATCGGTGCGTTGTTTACGTATGTGCGGTATTTATTCTCGCTGTATTCCAGCGCCTTCTGCCTTTCCATTATCTCCTTATGGAAAAACTTGGAATCCAGCCAGCCTTTCAGCGCCGGAGCGAGGAGCATCGCCGCTTTATTGATTATTTTAACATCAAATTCATTGAATCCGTCTTCTTTCTGCGCCAGAACAATTTCTCCCAGAAGAAGGTTCTTGTGAATAACGGGAGCTGCTATGCAGTTGTCGATTTTTTTGTGCCACGCCGGTGTGTCGATACCGTCATTCTGCATCGCCGTTTTTCTTTTTTCCAGAGCTTCCCCCCATG
Organism: Deferribacterales bacterium; assembly: GCA_050253335.1. Classification (GTDB taxonomy): domain Bacteria; phylum Chrysiogenota; class Deferribacteres; order Deferribacterales; family Geovibrionaceae; genus Geovibrio. The sequence continues at coordinate 45,910 of JBFWJG010000001.1, forward strand.
TGCCGCTCCATTTCTCACGGGGAAAGCTCAGGGCTGCCGTTCTTTCGCCTGTGTAAATGAGGGATGGGCAGACAAGAGTGCCGTCTATGTCAATGTATCCTGTAAAGCCGTAAAGGCAGTCGATCTCCTTCTTGATCACTCTGAGGATGCTGTCGAATATATCTCCTTCGTCATTAAGGAGAAACGAGTTCATAAGCTCTGCGTGGAGCCTGTTGTCAATCTCGGAGAGGGTCTTTTCCGTTATGTCGTGGAATATGTTGAAAACATAGGGTTTATCATCTGAAAAGAACACTGATGAGTGAAATTCCAGATAATGCAGACCGCCTGCGGAGTCGACATGGCAGGTGGTCACGGTGTCCACTCTTTTTTCAAGCACGCGGTTCACCAGCTCCATTGTCTTTTCGGGTTTGGACATGGTGAGATCCAGTATTCTTTTTGAGGTGAGTTCTTCAAAACTGTAGCCGTAGAGCCTGCATGCGGCCTCGTTGGCGTCTGTTATTCTTGTGCTTTCCGGTTCGAATGTAAGCATGCACGCGTTGGCGTGTCTGAAAATACGGCCGTAGTCCGGAGCCTGCTCCGCCTTTGTCCGGCAGATGTCCGTTGAATTAAGATATGTCATTTCCTGTCCTTGGTTTGTGTATCTGATAAATCATATATAGAGCGCAGGCAAAAGCAATACAAAACTGGGACAGGAAATGGGGAAGTTAAGGGCGCTGAGTGTTCAGCACCCTGAAAATTTGTACCAGATGTTCATGGTTTCCGTTCCGCCGCAGATGTTTGTGTTATTGATCAGCCTGCCGCCGAATCTGTAGCCCCGCTTGGAAAAAGTTATATTCATTCCGTAAGAAAGCGAGCGGGCTATGGTGTAAAACGTGCTTATCCCCAGATGCGGCACTTCCTGCTCCATTTTGGCAAGGAGAGCTGAGGCATAGCCTTTTCCCCTCGCTTCAGGCAGGGTCGCGAAGTCTGTCATCTCTGCCGCTTTGATATGCGGGTTCATCTCCGCACTCGCCAGAGCGGTTATCCTGCCGTTCTCCCTTATGCCGAAATATGCCACGGATTCCCTCATTGTCTGTCTGATATAGTCCGCTTCATGTATGGGAAAAGGGTATGATTCAAAAACCTGCCTGTAAACCCCGGCCATTTCATCCGCATCGGCGGGCGCCATCCTTTCGCAGGCTTCAGTGAAAGGAGGCTCGCTCTCTTCCGGTTTGTAGCTGAGCGCCTTCAGCAATATGTCGGACTGAAGCTTTCTCTCCTTCTCCTCCCTCCGTTCAGGATTGGTGAATTTGGAGAGGAAGACGGCTTTTTCATAAGGTGCGCCGCTGAGAGGAAGCTCCGCCTCGGTGACGAAGCCTCTCTGCATGAAAATATCCGCTTTCTCAGCCGGAACTTTTGCAATTATTTTGGAATATCCGTTCTGCCCTGCCAGAAGCTCCGCCTTCGCGGCGGTTTCGTCCCCGCAGGAATCAGGGAATGAGAGAATGTAGACCCTGTCGCTGAATTTGCCGTGGTGAACCTGCGCTCCGTCCAGATTTATGATTTCATCCGTCATCGTTTCTTCTCCTCAGCCTCTCCGTGTCTTCCGGTATGAGGGTTATCTGATCGTCATAATCCGCCATGAGCCTCTCAATGCCTATGGCCGCGGGGTTCTCCTCCCCTGTCACATTAAGCACGAGGCTGCATGTGTCGCATTTTCTGTCGCAGAAAACAGGCTCGTAAGAATCCGGCTCCTTGTAAGAGCAGATAACCCCTTCATAGTTTCGGAGTATAACCTTGTTGGTGGACCATGACACCACATAATTGGGGCTGACGGGTATTTTCCCTCCGCCTCCGGGAGCGTCGATAACATAAACAGGAACGGCGAACCCGCTTGTGTGTCCCCTCAGTGATTCAATTATCTCTATACCCTTGCCCACGGGAGTGCGGAAGTGCGAAAGCCCTTCGGAAAGGTCGCACTGATAAAGGTAATAAGGGCGGACACGGTGGCTGACCAGCTTCTGAACCAGCTTTCTCATGATGTAGGGGCAGTCGTTCACCCCTGCGAGAAGAACGGACTGATTGCCCAGAGGCACTCCCGCCGAGGAGAGCCTGCGCAGTGCGGCGGCTGAGGAATCGGTTATTTCTCTGGGGTGGTTGAAGTGGGTATTCAGCCAAAGATTAGGATAGCTCCCCAGAAGCGCCGCGAGCTCCTCCGTGATTCTGTAGGGGAGGACAACGGGCATCCTTGTCCCTATGCGGATCACCTCCACATGCTCAATTGCGCTGAGCTCATCGAGAATCCATTCAATGGCGGAATCTGTCAGCATGAGCGGATCCCCGCCTGATATAAGAACGTCCCTTACTTCGGGGGTCTTTCTGATGTAGGCAAGCCCTTTCTCAAGGGTGTCCCTGCCGGGGATGAAGTCCTTGTCCCCGACCTTGCGCTTTCTTGTGCAGTGACGGCAGTACATAGCGCACATGTTGCTTACATGAAAAAGAACCCTGTCCGGGTAGCGGTGGGTGATGCATTCCGCGGGGCTGTCCACATCTTCGGACAGGGGGTCGCTCATCTCCCAGCTTTCGGTTATAAGTTCGTTAACGGACGGAAATGCCTGTCTGAAAACGGGATCATCCCGCCAGTTTTCCCTGTCTATGAGGGAGGCGTAGTAGGGGGTGATTGCTATGGGGAACTTTTCCGCAGTCATTTCAAGGTGCTTGCGCTCTTCCGGAGTAAAGCTTATCCCCAGAACCTCTTCAAAGGTTTTTATGTCCTTAATCGTTCTGCGGAGCTGCCAGTGCCAGTTTTTCCAGTCCTGCAGACCCGAATCGGGCTGGATGGATTCGGCTATGGACTTTTGGTTCGGTGTATATATACTCACTGTTTCCTCCTTGATATTATGACCAATTATACCTTATATTGACATATTTTCAACATGAAATATAAATATGTGCAGTAATAATGCCCCGATAAATAGGCATAAAAGGCTGTTTTACGGCTTTTCGGGATTATTTTGATGTTAAAAGTTCCTCAAATGTGCCGTTCTTGGTTGACAAACAGATAGCCCTCTGATATTTCCGTTTAATTTATGAAACTGAAGATCGTAATGTCCTCGCGGATACGAGACAAAGCCGTGGAAGAACTGACGGCGGAATATGTGAAAAGAATCGGCGCATATGCCGAGTGTTCCGTGGTTGAGGCTTTTTCGGCCAATAAGGCAAAGCAGCTTCCTCTCCTGCTCAGGGCGGGCGAAGGCGCTCTGGTGGGCATGGACCCGAAAGGGAAAAGATTCACCAGCGAAAAATTTGCAGGCTGGCTCGAAAAAAAGCTTGAAGAAAACGGCGCGGTTACTTTTTTTATCGGCGAGGCGGACGGACTGCACGAAGAGCTTAAAGCCCGTTTGGACGATACCGTCTCTCTCTCGGAAATGACAATGGCGCACAGGATAAGCCTTGTTGTTCTCGCGGAGCAGCTTTACAGGGCATTAACAATAATTAAGGGTCATCCCTACCATAAATAGGAGGGTTAATGTATGATGGATGCTGAAAGGTTAAGCTACCATAGACAGAAACTTCTCGATATGAAGAAAGAACTTATCGAGAAGCTGAACGAAAAGTATAACGAAGCGATCAAGCTCGGTACTGAAGGGGTTCAGGATTCCGCTGACGAGGCTTACAACATCTACAACAAAAACCTCATGCTCGGTAAGGTCGAAACCGATGCGCTTAAACTCAGGCTGGTTGAGCAGGCTCTCCAGCGCATAGCGACCGGAACCTACGGAGTGTGCATTGAGTGCGAGGAGGAGATCGAGCAGAAAAGGCTTGAGTATGTCCCCTTCGCAAGGTACTGCACCGACTGCAAATCCGAACTGGAAAAAAAGGGTCTCATAAAAATGTAGCATAAGCCCCGCGGGAGCAGGTTTTCTTCTTCCGCGGGCAGTTTGTTTATTTCGGCTTAAATCAGGTCTTTTTCTGTTGCCGTTTTTCACCGCCTCTATTATCTTAACGCTTGCGCGCGCATTTCGCGAGAATGTGGTTTTGCTGAAAATCATTCTCCGCTGTTCTGTGTGTCCTCCGTGCAGCCGGACCTTGTTTATCAGGGTGCGGGCGTGTATGGAAATTCTCATGGCTGAAGAATTTTTTTGTTAATGAAGGTGCATTATGGCAGCAAGACTCATTTTACTGATACTCGACGGCTGGGGCTGCCGCGAAGATGAAAGAAACAACGCGGTTTCCCTGTCCCGTCCGGCTAATTTTCTGAAGCTGATGAAAACATGCCCCCACACCCTGCTTGATGCCAGCGAGGAGAGGGTCGGACTGCCCGCGGGGCAGATGGGCAACTCCGAGGTCGGGCACACCAACATAGGCGCGGGACGCATAGTCTATCAGGATTTCCTGAAAATCAGCATGGATGTCCGCTCCGGCGAGATTGAAAAAAACACAAATATAAATACATTCTTTGAAGACACGCTCAAAGGTTCAGGCAGGCTGCACTTCTTCGGTCTGCTTTCAGACGGCGGAGTACACAGTCACATCGACCACCTGAAAGGTCTGGTGAAAATGGCGCAGGCAAAAGGTATTTCGCATATCTTCATCCACGCCTTCACCGACGGCAGGGACACCCCCCCTAAAAGCGGCATAGATTACGTCAGGGAGATTGAAGCATTCCTTGAGGAAACCGGGGCAGGGCGGATCGCCACTGTCTGCGGCAGGTATTACGCCATGGACAGGGACAAAAGATGGGACAGAGTGGAAAAGGCTTACAACATGCTCCGTCTGGGAGAGGGACGAAAGGTTCAGTCAGCTTCTCAGGCAGTGCTCGATTCCTACGCGGGCAGTGAGACGGACGAGTTCATTCAGCCCTCAGTCATTCAGGGTGTTGACGGAAAAGTGAAGGACGGGGATTTTGTCTTTTTCTATAACTTCCGTGCCGACAGAGCCAGAGAACTCTGCCTCGCCTTCAATGACCGCAGCTTCGGCGGTTTTGCCCGCAAAGACCACCCGCATGTGAACTTCATGACCCTCACCAGATATGAGAAGAACTACACCTTCCCCGTGGCCTATCCGCCGGAGGAGCTTAACGAGATATTCGGCGAGGTCATCAGCCGAGAAGGCTTAAAACAGCTCCGCATAGCCGAAACCGAGAAATACGCCCACGTGACGTACTTCTTCAACGGCGGGCGGGAGACCGTTTTTGAGGGTGAGGAGCGCGAGCTTATTGAATCCCCCAAGGACGTGCCCACTTATGACAAAAAACCTGAGATGAGCGTTTATAAAGTCGCTGAAAAATTCAGGGAAGTTTTCCTGAAAGGTGATGTTGACGTGGCTGTTATGAACTTCGCAAACCCCGACATGGTGGGGCACACCGGAGTTGAGGAAGCGGCGGTTAACGCCTGCCGCGCCGTGGATGAATGCCTGGGCGAAGTAATCCGCATCGCGGATGAAACAGGCGCGGTTCTTGCCGTTACGGCGGATCACGGCAACTGTGAGCAGATGTGGGATTATGAAAACGATCAGCCCCACACTGCACATACCTTGAATCCTGTGCCGTTTATAGTTTATAATTATAAATGCGTACTTCAGAGCGAAAAAGGCAAGCTGGCGGACATTGCGCCGACCCTGCTTGACATCATGGGAATAAACCAGCCGGAAGCAATGACCGGAAAGTCGCTTCTGGTAAAATAAATTTTTAAAGGGGGCGGGACAGAATATGTTTTCTGAAATTTTCCGCCCCGTTTGCGCCGCCTGCGGCGAGGACTCGCCGGAGGGTATTTTCTGCGCGGAATGCGGGGAAAGCCTGCGCCGCCTGAAGATGTTCTGCCGTACATGCGGACATCCGCTGAATGTTGACGCTCTGACGTGCGGTTTCTGCCCGTCAAGGCGCTATGACAGGCTTTTTACCGACTACCTCTATGCTCCGCCGGTTAAGGAACTGCTTAAAAAGATCAAGTTTGCTTACGGTGTGAGAGGTATTTTTCATCTTGGTGAACTGATTAGGCAGCCGGCGGAGATGTTTTCGGTGTATGATGTAATTACACCCGTGCCTTCGCACTACACACGGAAGCTTCGCAGGATAATGCATCCGGCGGATATTCTGGCGGCGCACATAGCCTCCGCGGCGGGAAAAAAAGCTGAAAGGCTCATAGTCCGCCGTAGAAAGACCGGCTATCAGTGGAAACTGAAAAAAAAGCAGAGAATAAGGAACGTAAGCGGAGCCTTCGCCCTTAACGGTGAATGTTCGGGAAAGAAAATCCTCATTGTTGACGATATTTACACAACCGGTTCCACCGTCAACGAATGCGCAGGGGTTCTCAAAATAAACGGAGCGGAGCTTGTGGACGTATACGCCCTGAGCTGCACAGGATATTATTAATGGAGTTTTTCAGATGAAGATGCTGGACATGCTCGCATCCAACCTTGCGGGGCTGGATTTTCCCATGTTTGCATATCTCCCGCGTACGGGGAAAATGTACCGCCTTGACGGGGGGAAAACATCGCCCATGCCTGTTCCCGAAACGATCAGGCCGGGGCTTGAGGATGAAACCAAGTCTGTTATATATTTCAGGAAGGGAGAGGAGATTATTGTCTTCTTCTTTTTCCGGATTGAGGCGGAAGGGAGTGAAATAATCCTCGTTATTCAGGACGGCAAAGGGGGGCAGCGTCCGGCAAGGGTGCTCTCTGTTTTTGCCTCTAAGGCGCTCACGGAGAAGCCGGTTCCCGCACCGGAGCCTGTTTTCAGGAATTACTCCGCGGATGATTCGCTCCGCCGCGAGCTTGAGCGGATGGTGGGCAGGGTCACCGAGCTTGAGATAAGCCTCACCGAGAAAGACGCCAGACTTATGGAGCTTCAGCGCAGGCTGTTTGTTCAGAACGAGCTTCTGGACAAGATGGAGAGCGCGGAAAGCAAGGATGAAGGGCGCCTTGAAGAGATAATGGAGCTGAAAGAGCAGATTGTGGCCAAAAATGAGGAGATAGCAAGCCTCGAAGCGGAGATTCAGTCGCTCCAGATTGAGGCCGAATCCCTGAACGGCAAGCTCAGCAGCTATGACGATGTTCTTTCGGATAATGATGTCAAGATACACGAGCTTGAGGCCGAGCTCGAAAATCAGGGCGAAGAACTGGCAAAAGCAGAAGATCTCAACGGCATTCTTAAAACCAGCCGAAACAAGATAAGAAAGCTCATGGACGGACTGCCCATGCCGCTTTTCTCTGTGGATAAACACTATATTGTCAAAAACGTCAACCGTGCCGCCGGAGATTTTGCCGGAAACGGACCCCTCAACGAAATTGTCGGTCAGGAGTGCTACAAAGCTTTCTACGGATTTGACGCGCCCTGTTCGTGGTGCCACCTTTCGGATGCTCTGGAAGGGAAGGAAACCACGGAGCATATAGATGTGTATAAAAAGGACAAGCTTCTCAAGATAGAGCAGCAGATGTACCCTGTGCACAATAACGAAGGCGAAGTGGACGAGGCGGGCGAGCATCTCTTTGACATGACGGAGCAATATGAGCTGATAAACTCCCTTGAAACATACAGAGGGCAGATTAAGAAGTATAAAATGTCAAAGCTCAATGATATTAACGAGATAGAAGAACTTAAAAAAGAATATACCACCCTGAACGAAAGCTATGAGGAACTTCAGGCTAAGTTTCAGAAAATGCGCGTGACTCTGGAAAGGCTTCTCTCCGAAGATAAGATGAATGAGCTTCTGCGTACCAGAAACGAAAACGCCGAGCTGAGAAACAAGCTCACCCGTGCCGCCAGCGCACTCAGAAACTATCAGGTTAACCTTGACGACAGCAAAACCAGATACACCGAGCTGAATAAAAAGACGGTTTACCAGCTTGAGAGGCTGATAAACGTGCTCAATAACAAGGCAACCCTCAAACAGCCCGATATGGAACAGAGTCTCGCTTTCATCAACAGCGAGATTGCCCGCCTTAAACGTGATTATGATAAACTTTGTGGTGGAAAAACAGCCAAAACAAGTGTAAATGTTAGTGACGCCCCGGAAGGCGCGCCGGAAGCGGATTGACAGTGTTTTTTCCAGAACGCTGTCTCGTTTTCGGGACGGGCAGAGTTTTATCCGTACAGGCGCACAGGGACGGTATGCTGACTCCGTTTAAGCGGAGTTTTTCAGTTTAATGTAAAAAATTAAAATATATTCAGGAGGCACATGATGGGTGTTAAAATCGGTATCAACGGATTCGGAAGGATCGGACGCTGCGCTTTCAGAGCGATTTTTGAGAGAGGACTTGACGTGGATGTGGTCGCGATAAACGACCTTACAAGCCCCGCGACGCTTGCTCACCTTCTCAAATATGACTCAGTACACGGGATTTTCGGTTTCGATGTTAAAGCGGAGGCGGACGCCATCATAGTTAACGGTAAAAGAATAGCCATCAGCGCGGAAAGAGACCCTGCTAATCTTCCCTGGGGCAAACTCGGTGTTGAAGTGGTTATCGAATCCACAGGCATATTCACCAGCAGGGAGAAAGCCGAGCTTCACCTTAAAGCAGGCGCGAAAAAGGTTATTATCTCCGCACCCGCGACAGACCCCGATATAACTCTTGTTATCGGCGTTAACGATGACAAATACGACAAAACCAAACACAACATAATCTCAAACGCTTCATGCACAACCAACTGCCTTGCGCCTGTTGCGAAAGTTCTCAATGACAATTTCGGCATAGAGTCAGGCATCATGACTACTATCCACTCATATACAAACGACCAGCAGATCCTCGACCTGCCCCACAAAGACCTCAGAAGAGCAAGGGCGGCCGCTCTCAGCATGATCCCCACCTCCACAGGCGCGGCGAAGGCTGTCGGGCTGGTTCTTCCTGAGCTTAAAGGCAAACTTACGGGAACTTCCGTCCGTGTCCCCACACCCAACGTATCAATAGTCGACCTTACTGTAAGCCTTAAAAAATCTGTCACTGTTGAGGAAGTCAACGCTGCAATGAAAAAAGCGGCAGACGAGCTCAAAGGCATCCTCTTCTACAGCGAAGAGCCCCTTGTTTCCATCGACTTTAACGGAAATCCCCACTCATCGATCTTCGATGCGGAGCTTACTACGCTTATAGACGGCAAACTGCTCAAAGTTTTTAGCTGGTATGACAACGAATGGGGTTACTCAAACAGGGTTGCCGAACTCGTTACCAAAGTTCTTTAATCCGGCAGCGGACAGAACGAAATGGCTAAGAGCATAAAGGATCTTGAATTAAAAGGAAGAAGGCTGTTCATGAGGGTGGATTTCAACATCCCCCTCAAAGACGGCGTGGTTCAGGACGATACGCGCATACGCGAGGCTTTGGAATCCATCAGGTACGCCAAGGACGCGGGGGCGAGGGTTATTCTCGCCTCCCATCTGGGCAGACCCAAAGGCGAGAGAAATCCGGCGTATTCCCTTGAACCTGTTGCGGAATATATCAGCAAGAACTACTTCCATGTGGATTTCATAGACGACTGCATCGGCGAAAAAGTGCAGCAGACGGTCGGCAGGATGCGCGACGGCGAGGTTCTGCTTCTGGAAAACCTGCGCTTTTATAAAGGCGAGGAGAAAAACCTCCCCGAGTTCACTGCTGAACTTGCGAAGCTTGCGGATGCTTATGTGAACGATGCCTTCGGCACATGCCACAGAAAGCACGCCTCCGTTTACGGACTTCCCGAACTTGTTCAGGACAAGGCGGCCGGCTTCTTGGTTGAAAGAGAGATAAAATATTTCGAAAAGCTGCTGAAAAACGCCGACAGGCCATTCGCGGCTATCCTCGGCGGAGCTAAGGTTTCGGATAAGATAGGCGTTATCGAATCCCTGATCGAGCTTGCGGACAGAATCTTCATCGGCGGCGCCATGGCTTACACTTTCCTTAAATTCAAGGGAATTAAGACGGGCATTTCCCTTGTCGAGTCGGATCAGGATGAAACTGTGGACAAAATCCTCAGAAAAGCGGCCGAGAAGGGAGTGCAGATATATCTTCCCGTTGATCATGTTGTTGCGCCTGAATTTAACTCATTATCAGGTATAATCACTGAGGGTGCGGACATAGCTGACGGAATGATGGGACTTGATATAGGCTCTAAAACTACTCAGTTGTACATCAAGGCGCTTGAGGAGTGCAGAACAGTGCTCTGGAACGGACCTATGGGCGTATTTGAGAAGGAGCAGTTCTCCAAGGGAACATTCTCGCTGGCGAGGGCTCTGGGCGACAGTGACGCTGTGGTTGTTGTAGGCGGGGGTGACTCTGTTTCCGCTGCCTGTCAGGCGGGCGTTGCGGACAAGCTGGCGCATATCTCCACCGGCGGCGGCGCTTCTCTGGAATATATAGAGTTCGGCAGACTGCCCGGAATCGAAATTTTAGGATAAAAAAATAAAGTCTCTGCTTCATTTGTGAAGCAGGTCAAAGTTTTTAAGGTTTTTTGGGGAAGCTTTTTTTAAAAGTTTCCCCAATTTTTTTGGCTTAATTTCTGATAGTTCGGAAGCGGTACGTCCTGTTATGATAAATCCCCCTCTTATCCCCCTTTTATAAAGGGGGAGGTTATTTCAGATAAACGAAAAACACCCTCCTTTTGCAAAAGGAGGGCAAGGGAGGATTTCTGCCGATAGGTATGTCTTTTTAATTGCTGAAATGTCTTTCTGAGCGTCAGCGAAGAATCATCGGACGACTGCCTGCATATGAGATCCTTCACCCCTTTAGGGTTCAGGATGACTCATTGAGCAGCCTTACTTTCCGCCGCTGACCTTGGTTGATTTCTGATAGTTCGGAAGCGGTACGTCCTGTCCGTTTCTTTACACGCTCACGCCTTGCAGAGCAAGGCTTCGCTTCGCACGGCGCATTCCCATCCATGGGAGTGTTTACTTTCCGCCGCTGACCTTGCTTAATTTCTGATAGTTCAGAAACGGTACGTCCTGTCCGTTTCTTCACACGCTCGCGCCTTGCAGAGCAAGGCTTCGCTCCGCACGGCGCACTCCCATCCATGGGAGTGTTTATTTCCCGCCGCTGACCTTATCAAGGGCCATGTCGTTGATTTTCTTTTCGTCCCCTTTTCTGATTGAGGTGAACTGGATTCCGCAGAGCTTATGTGTGCGCCATGCAACACGCCCGCGTATTATGTCGCTGGCGAAAATATCTGCCGTAAGCGGCATGTTGGGGCATTTGAGGCAGGCAAGTTTTTTAAGGGAGTGCTTGTTCCCTATTTCAACTTCCTCGCCTTCAAGCAGGTTGCTGTTGTGGAAAATACAGAGACCGCCCGCGCTGTAGTCGTGCACACGGGCAATAAAGCATGTGGAGGGTTCTTTCAGCCCTGTTTTCTTGTCTGTTTTCAAAACCGCAACGCAGAGTCTGAAGCCGCCGGGCGCACGCCTGAAGTTTCTCTTGCGCTCCCCTTTTCCGATTAAACCTTTTAATTTATCCAGCATTGTGTATGAACCTATAAATATTTATACAATTCTACATGAAATTGTTATAAAATTACAAGACTTCGGAGAAAAAAATGACAGATGTTGCGGCAGCGGTGATTTTTAAGGACAACAAAGTATTTCTGGCAAGAAGAAAACCTAACCAGAGGCTGGGCGGGTTCTGGGAATTTCCCGGAGGAAAGATTGAACAGGGCGAATCCGGCGCGGAGGCTATCATCCGCGAGATAAAAGAGGAGCTCGGAATCAATGTTCAGGTTGGCGGGCTCATAGGCCAGTGCATCCACCATTATGACACATGGTCTATCCGTCTTATTGTGTATGAGTGCGACTGGGTTTCAGGGCGTCTTGTGCCGAGGGTGCATGACGATACTGCGTGGGTGGATGCTGACGAACTGGCTTCCTACAGCCTCGCTCCGGCGGATGTGCATTTTGTCGAGCCTGTGCGCGCGATAATGCTCAGCAGAGCCTAAGCCTTGTCCAGAAGCATCTGCACAGCGAACTGTTTCGCTATTCTTCCGCTTCTTCCGCCCCTGTCCATGGCGTAGTTTTCAGCCAGCCTCTGCCAGTCCTCAATATTAAGTCCGAATTTTTTCAGATAATGCTCCGCTATGTGCAGGTAAGCCTCCCTGCGCATGGGGTAGAAGCCTATGTTTATGGCGAAGCGTGATTTGAGTGAGGTTCTCTCATTCTCTTCGTCACGGTCGTAGATGTCGTTTGTGTCTGCCGCTTTGTCCGGAACCATGTGGCGCATGTTTGAGGTGGCGACTATCATGCAGTTTGACGGACGCTTCTCCAGCCCGCCCTCAAGAACGGACTTGAACCTTCTGAAAAGAGTGTCGTTTTTATCGAATGATATGTCATCAAAGAAAATCATGTAATAGTGTCTTGTGTCCCTTCGGATCGAGGAGTAAAGAGCGGGAAGCTCCGTGATGTCCTCCTGACGGAACTCAACGGCGCGCAAGCCTTTTTCGTGATATTCGGTAAGAAGCATTTTGATTATGGAAGACTTACCGGCGCCTCTTTCACCCCAGAGGAGCATATCAAGATGGGCTCCTCCGGAAACGAAAGAGCGGATGTTCCGCTCGGCCTTTTCAATCTGGCTTTCAAGATCCACAAGGTCGCCCCTGCGGACGGAGTCCGTCTCCTCTATGGTTTCAAGCGCTCCGCCCTTCCATCTGAAAGCGTATATCCCGTCCATATGTTTAAAGCAGCCTTGCCGCATCCTTAGCGAAATAGGTGAGGATCAGCTTGGCTCCTGCTCTTTTCATGGAGAGCAGGGATTCGAACATCACTCTTTCATAGTCCAGCCAGCCTCTCTGGGCGGCGGCGTGTATCATGGCGTATTCACCGCTTACGTTGTATGCGGCGATGGGTTTGTCAAAGTTGTCGGCAAGTTCGCGTATTATATCGAGGTAAGGCAGACCGGGCTTAACCATGAGGATGTCCGCGCCCTCCTCAACATCCGTCATAGCCTCGCGCAGAGCCTCACGCCTGTTTGCGGGGTCCATCTGGTAGGTTTTGCGGTCGCCGAATGCGGGGGTGCTTTCCGCGGCCTCACGGAAGGGGCCGTAAAACGCGGAGCTGTATTTGACGGCGTAGCTCATTATGGGGATATTGTGGTAGCCGTTGCCGTCCAGAATGTCCCTGATGGTGATTATGCGTCCGTCCATCATGTCGCTGGGGGCAACCATATCCGCGCCCGCCTCGGCGTGGCTGAGGGCTTCAAGGGCGAGATATTTCAGGGTTTCGTCATTATCCACATCGTTGTTTTTTATTATTCCGCAGTGGCCGTGGTCGGTGTATTCGCACATGCAGACATCTGTTATAACATACATTTCGGGCACTTCGTGCTTTATGGCTCTTATGGCGTTCTGTATAACGCCGTGCTTGTCATAAGCCTGTGAGCCTTCAGCATCCTTGTGCTGGGGGATTCCGAAAAGGATTACAGAGGGAACGCCCAGTGCCTTGAGCTTCTGGCATTCCGTGACGATGTGCTCGATGCTCATCTGATAAACGCCGGGCATTGAGGAGATCTCCTTCTTGATGCCTTCGCCTTCTGCAACGAAAAGCGGATAGATCAGATCATCAACGGAGACCTGATTCTCTCTCACCATTCTTCTTATAGCGGGGTTGCTTCTGAGTCTTCTGCCTCTGTCTATGGGGAATGCCATGTCAAACTCCTTTGTAAAGATTAGATATAAGCTCCGTCATGCCCTCAATGGTCTGCACCTGCGGGTAAACGGATTCGTGCCCCCTCTCCCTGAGATACTGCCATGTGGTTTTCCCTATACTGACAAGGGTGACCTCGTGAAGGTTCTCTGCCTGCGCCAGAAGGCTTTCTGCGGCGCTTGGGGCGGTGAGGGTTATTATGTCTATGCCGTTTTCTTTTATATATCTGTCAACGAAGCCTTTTTCGTATATAACCGGAGATGTTTTGTAGGTGCTTATCTTATCTACCTCGGCTCCCCGCTCTTCAAGGTATCCGCAGAGATCCCCCGCGCGCTTCTCCGCACCGGGCGAGAGAACTTTCATCCCCTTAACCTCAATTTCGGAAAACATGCGGATAAGTCCCTCCGCGGAAAATTCATCCGGCACGCCGTCCGGAGTTATGCCATACTCCTGAAGCTTTTTAGCGGTCTTCGTGCCGACTGCCACTGTATAGCGGAACTTCACTCTGCCGAAATTCTGTGCGAAGGTTTCCACCGACACGGGGCTGGTGAATACCGCCACATCATAATCCTTATCAGGGATCGGTGCGCCCGTCGGAACTGTCTCAATCAGCGGGAGAGAAAAGACCTGAAAGCCATCCTTCTCAAGGAGCCCGACAAGCTCCGCCGACTGGCTTTTCTGTCTGGTTACAAGAACCTGCCTCATTTTGAGTATATTTCGTCCAGAATTTCTTTTCCGCCTGCGGCGAGTATGGATTCCGCGAGTTCGTAGCCAATTTCCGCCGCGTCTTTCACGCTGCCTTTGTTCTCGGCTTCGATGTATGTTTCGCCTATAAGGTCGGAAACAAGGCCTTTCATTATGATGCGGTCGCCTTCTATAACGGAATGCCCGGCTATGGGAGCCTGACATCCGCCCTCAAGCCTTCTGAGGAAGGTTCTTTCGCATCTTACCCTTGTTTCTGTTGGTTCGTGGCGGAGGAAGTCAAGGAGCTTCTTGCTCTCAGTGTCATCACTGCGGACTTCTATTCCGAGAATCCCCTGACAAACGGCGGGGAGCATGTCCTCAACGGAGATCACGTCTGTAACCCTGTCGTGGTATTCAAGACGCACAAGCCCCGCACGGGCAAGGATTATCGCGTCATATTCCCCATCGTCGAGCTTTCTCAGGCGGGTGTTCACGTTTCCTCTGAGGTCTTTTATCTCAAGATCCGGACGGAGGCGGGCAAGCTGAACCTTCCTGCGGAGGCTGCTTGTGCCGACCACTGCGTTCTGAGGGAGATCGGCTATTGTTTTATATTTTACTGAGACGAAAGCGTCCTCCGGTGTTTCCCCTTCGGGGCTTGCGTAAAGCTCCAGCCCTTCGGGAAGGAGCATCGGGACATCCTTCATGCTGTGCACGGCTATGTCAGCCTGATTTTCAAGCAGAGCGGTCTCTATCTCTTTCACGAAGAGCCCCTTGCCGCCTATTTTGGCCAGAGGCACATCGAGTATTTTGTCACCCTGAGTTTTGATTACAAGGAGTTCGCATTCGACCTTGTGCTCCTTCTCAAGCAGAGCCTTGATGTGATTGGCCTGCCACAGAGCGAGCATGCTTCCCCTTGTTGCGATTCTTACTTTTTTCATTATCTATCCCCTGATTTAATCTTTTAAGTCGAAAATAATTTTTACTGCTTCATCAAGGCTGTAGCGCTCCTTGCCGGGAGCCAGATCCTTGAGGTTGTTAAGCGGAGTGTGCAGAACCTTGTTCATAAAAGCGCTGAGGAGGTATTCCAGCTTCCTGCGCTCGCCTGCGTCCGCTACCTTGAACTTGTCGCAGAAGCGGTCAAGCTCAAGCATGCGCTTTTCATCAAAACTTTCACGCAGGGCTTTTATCACAGGCACAATCTTCATGGATTCCACCCAGCGGTAAAAGTCCGCCACGCCTGTTTCGATGTATTCCATAGCCTTTACGGCCTCTTTCTGGCGGAGTTTTTTGTTTGATTCCACCACGGCTTTCAGGTCGTCTATGTCGTAAACATATGCGTTTTCGATGTCCGCCACGGCGGGGTCAATGTCTCTGGGTACTGCTATATCTATGAAGAACATGGGCTTATGCTTGCGTCTGATCATAACGGGCTTTATGTCTGCCGCTTCGATCATGTAGCCGCTTGCTCCGGTGGAGGAGAGCACTATATCCGCGTGGGCGAGTTCCTCACGGAACTGATCAAGGGGAACTGCTTTTCCGCCGACTTCCGCCGCGAGTTTTTCCGCCTTTTCGAATGTTCTATTTGTGACCGTTATCCCTCCGATGTCTGCACCCCGGAGGTGTTTACAGGCTATCTCGCACATTTCGCCCGCGCCTACCACGAGTGCATGCTTATCTTCAAGACTGCCGAAGATTTTGGAGGCGAGCTCAACAGCGGCTGAACTCACGGAGACGGGATTATCGCCTATGCCTGTATTGGTTCTGACCTTTTTGGTGGTTTTGATAACGAATTCTTCCAGCTTGCGGATGAATGTTTTCGCCGCGCCGAACTTTCGGGAGTTCTCGAAAGCGTCCTTCACCTGACCGAAGATCTGCGGTTCGCCCATAACCAGAGAATCAAGCCCGCCTGCCACACGGAAAATGTGACGCACGGATTCCTCTCCGCAGTGGATATAGGTGTATTTCTGGAGAATACTGCGGTCGATTTTGCATTGTTCAGCGATTATTTTGAGAACACTGTCCACGTTACAGAGAAAATCGTCAGTGACTATGTAATATTCCACCCTGTTGCAGGTGGAGATCACCATCGCCTCGTATATTCTGTCATTCTGGAGGATGTCGCCGTAAAGCTCCTCCAGCACCGCTTCGGCTACTGCCAAAGTTTCCCGCACCTCGACAGGGGCGGTATTATGATTAAGTCCTACAACTGCCAACTGCATCTATATTCAGCCCATGAGAAAAAACGCGACACCGGCGTATGTCACTACGACGGAAATAAAACCCGCCAGAGTGGAGTAAGCGGTGCTTCTAGGCGTCATGCCTCTGTATTTTTTTAGATATGTTATCAGGCCGAATATCACCCATGTGACAACGGCAAATATCATCTTTGGAAGAATGATCCCGATCCGTTCAGGCTCGTAAATCATCCAGACGAAGCCTGAGATCAGGCCCACGCTGAAAAAGTAAAACCCTAGAAGGAGGTTTACCGCGGTCAGGCGGTCGATCTGATTCAGCGGCGGAAAGCGTTTGAAGATTATCCCGAAGTTTTTGCGCTTGAGCTCTCTCTCCTGCAAAAAGTACATAATGCTGGCGACTGTGGCGAACATGAAGAACGCTGTGCCGATCACGGTGAAGGGCAGGTGGATAAGAAGCCATATGCTGCTTATTCCCGCTGCGTCCTTAGGTGCGGCGGAAGGCAGGATGAGAACAAGAACGCTGAGTATTATCACTATCGGGAATATGAAAAGCCCCAGCAGAGGGCGCCTGTATTTCATGAACAGTATCAGGTAAATAAGAGTAAGCGTCAGAGAGACCATGGCAAACAGATCCCCGAGGGAATATGACGGGAAATGGCCGAAATGCTTCCAGTGTGTGGCTATGCTCCCCGCGAAAAGCAGGAATGCAAGCACCGCGAACAGGTTTGTAAGGTGCTGAAGATACCTGTTCCCCAGAAAAAGATAAAGCGTGATATGTATAAAAGCGAGGATCGCCGCGCCCAGAGCAAAATCAAAGTGCATTTTTTCTCCTGCTTAATCCGATGATTCGTAAGTTACAAAAATTATCCTGTTTTGTGAAGCCCGAATATTATTATATAAAATTTTCCCGCTTGCGTAAGCTTTTATTTTGACAGCCCTGTTTTATTAAGGTTCAGGGCTGAGGCGGCACTGCCTTGTGTGCTTTTTTTCCCGCTGTAAATGATGTAAATATTATTTCCCATTGAAAGAGGACCGCCCTTGTAGTATTTTCATCTGCTATGATTTGGGAAAAAATAGACCTTCACCATAAAGACGTTCTGTATGAAAGATTCCGCAATATATCGGAACCTCTTTCAGAGTATACCTTTGCGAACATCTTCCTTTTCAGGGGAACGCATGAATATGAAATAGGGCGCAACGGCGAGCCTGTTCTCCGAGGCAGAACCTATGACGGCAAGCCGTATATTCAGCCGGTGAATAACCTACAGGCGTATCCGAAAGAAAAACTCCTTGAACTGCAGAAAGATGCGGATTTTTTCTTCCCCGTGTCGGAAGAAAGTCTGGCTCTGCTTGATCCGGAATCAATAGAATACACCAGCGATGAGGCCGACTCCGACTATATATACACCAGAGAAAAAATGGCCACCTACGCCGGACGCAAACTGCACAAGAAGCGAAACCTTATGAAACAGTTCCGTGAAGAATATGCCGGAACCAGCCGCCCGATATGCGGCGAGGTGAAGGAGGACGCGCTCTATATCCTTGAAAAATGGCAGGAGCAGGCGGATCTCCCGAAGGAGCAGACAGACTACAGAGCCTGTCTGGAGGCGCTGACCCACTGCGAGGAGCTTGTGCTCTGCGGGGAAATATACTACGCCGACGGCAGACCCTGCGGGTTTATTCTGGGTGAGGAGCTCAATTCGGACACCTATGTTATGCACTTTGCCAAAGGGCTTGTGGATTTCAAAGGGGTTTATCAGTACATCTTCAACGAGTTTGCAAACCACCTGCCCGAAAAATATAAGTATATCAACTTCGAGCAGGACATGGGCAAGGAAAGCCTGCGCCAGTCAAAACGGAGCTACCTGCCTGATTTGCTCCTCAAAAAGTACAGGGTAAGGTTCAAGGGCTAGAGATCAGGATACACGCCCGGAAGCCAGTACTTGAGCACCTTGTACGGAAATCCCAGACGGACTTTACCCTTTGGGGTTTCAGATGTAAGGATGCCGTCCGAAACAAGTTCGCTTATTATTTTGCTGCTGCTTGCGGCTGACATATCCAGAATATCGGCGGCGTTCCCTCTGCCGAACTCTCCTATAATCAGCGCTTCTTTCAGCAGTCTGAACGCTTTTTTATGCATTCTCCCTTTTGAGGCTTCGTTTCTGCAGTAAAACTCAATCCTTTCCAGAAGTTCGGTCAGTTTAAGCAGAGATGCCATAAACTCTGTCTGGTCTATGCACTGCTCCAGAAAATATATGCAGAAATCCTGTAACCCTATCAGCGACAGGGAACCGCGCCCGTCAAGATCTCCCTTGCGGTCTGAATCCGCATATGCGAGCATTTCCTTGTATTTGGCTGAAGTTCGGGCAAGACCCCGTGATACTGACCAGAGGCTGCTGCCTATGCCGATCTCTTTTAAATACGCATGACTGAAAAGCCTTGCGGTACGTCCGTTGCCGTCAAGAAAAGGGTGTATCCAGAGCAGTCTGTGGTGGCTTGCCGCTGCTGCTGCCACCTGTTCGTGCCGTCCGAGTTTTTCGGGGTTATAGACAGTTACAAATCTTTCAATGAACGCAGGCACATCTTCAAAAGGCACAGCCACATGCCGCCCGACCTTCACATCCCTCTTTCTGTATTCACCGGGAACAACCGGAATCTTTTCTTCCGTTTCCGGGACACTGACATATCGCAGTTCTTCCGGAAGTCTGCTGTAAAATTCTCCGTGTACCCAGCGGATAAACTCGCCCGATGCTGTTTTTGCAGTCTGCTCTCTCTTGTCTATCATTTCCTGAACATAAATATGCGCCGCCGCCTCAAGCTGGAGGTTTCGTTTTTCAGGCTCATTTGAATAATCCCTGTTGAGGGCTTTCTCTATATCCACAGGATGGGTGTAGTGCCCTTCTATCAGGTTGCTGTAATAGCAGTTCATGGAACGGACAAGAGCGCCTATTGAATCCTGCACAACGGGATTAAGGGTGCTGTTAAGTGCCGCTGCCCTCTCTCTGAGAACTGAGGCGAGGTTATCTGTTTCACGTCTTTTTTCAGGACTTCTGCCATCCTGAAGAGGCATTGCAGGTTTCATATATTCAGGGAGCACCGTACCATCTCCTGCGTATTAAAATAGAGATCTTTTTATTTCTTGTAATGCTGATCATATAGGTATTTGGATCATTATTCAATAGATAAAATCAGAGATCTTTTCAGAGATCTTCCGAAACAAAAAAAAGCCGCCTCAAAAGGGCGGCTTTCTGTTGTATTTTAAAAACTTTTTTCAGATTCCGATTACGTTGTACCCGCAGTCAACATGCAGTGTTTCACCTGTTATTGTTCTGGAAAGGTCGCTTGCGAGGAATGCCGCGGTATCTCCCACGTCTTCGATGGTTACGTTCTGGTGCAGGGGCGAGCGCTCCTCAATGTGGGCGAGGATGTTCTTGAACCCGCCTATGCCGGATGCGGCAAGGGTTTTGATGGGGCCTGCGGAGATGCTGTTTATCCTTATCTTCTTCACGCCGAGGTCGCATGAAAGGTAACGTGTGGAGCATTCCAGAGCCGCTTTCGCAACACCCATGAGGTTGTAATTGGTCACAACCTTTTCCGCACCGTAGTAGGAGAGGTTGATCACGCTGCCCCATTCGTTCATTATGGGTTCCGCAGCCTTGCAGAGCGCAACGAGAGAATAGGCGCTTATGTCCATGGAGAGCTTGAAGGCATCCCTTGTGGTGTCGATGTAGCGTCCTTTCAGCGCTTCGCCGGGGGCGTATGCTATGGAGTGGATGAGTATGTCTATATTGCCGAAGTCTCTGGCGATAATGCCGAAGGCCTTTTCTATATCTTCATCACATGTCACGTCACAGGGGACACAGAGCTTCGCGCCGAGTTCTTCCGCGATGGGAACCACTCTTGATTCAAGCTTTTCGCCTGCGTAGGAGACCGCAAGTTCCGCCCCTTCTTCCTTAAATTTTTTAGCAATGCCGTAAGCTATGCTTTTGTTGTTGGCAATGCCGAAGATAAGAGCCTTTTTTCCTGTCAGTAAGCCCATGTTTCCTCCTAGAATTTGTCAAGAAAGTCTGAAATATTTTTAACTGGGATTATATCAAGTTTTCCGTCAAAGTCTATCTTTTCGGGGAGATATGCGCGCTTTACACCAAATTTGACCGCCTCGGTCAATCTGTTTTTGATGTTGGCAACATTCCTTGTCTCTCCCGTCAGTCCTACTTCTCCGACGAAAACCGTGTCTGTCCGAACGGGTTTTTCCCTGAATGAGGAAATTATCGCCGCGCACACAGCGAGGTCGGCGGAGGTTTCCGTTATCTTTATTCCGCCTGCAATATTCAGGTAGATGTCCGACGCGCCGAGGTTCAGCCCGCCCTTTTTGTCAAGAACAGCGATCAGCATGTTCAGCCTGTTGGTGTCAAAGCCGTTTGCGTTGCGGCGGGAGAACTGGAAGTAGGTGGGTGTCACAAGCGCCTGCAGTTCCACAAGAAACGCCCTTGTGCCCTCCATCACGGGTACAAGCACCTTGCCCGCCGCGTCCGACTGAGTGCTGCCGAGCAGTCCGCCGTCCGGACATTCCAGAAGCCCCTGACTGCTCATCTCAAACAGTCCGACCTCGTTTGTGGGGCCGAAGCGGTTTTTGACGGAGCGGAGGATTCTTATACCTCTGGAATAGTCCCCCTCGAAGTAAAGCACTGTGTCCACAAGGTGTTCCAGAACCTTCGGCCCTGCGATATATCCGTCCTTGGTAACCTGACCGACGATCAGGGTTGTTATCCCTTTCTGCTTCGCCGCCTCAACCATGCGGTAGGTAACGTGCTTCACCTGTCCCACTGTGCCGGGGGCGGAGTTAAGCTCCTCCGAGGCGATGGTCTGCACGGAGTCCGCAACTATGTAGGCGAACTTGTCCCTGTCCGCCGCTGTGAGTATGTCCTCAAGGGAGTTTGTGGCGAGGATTGAGAGATTGTCTGTTGCTATGCCCAGCCTTTCAGCGCGCATTTTTATCTGTGAGGGGGATTCCTCGCCGGATGCGTAAAGTATCTTTGCGCCCCTTGTGCCGAGGATTCCCGCCACCTGAAGCATGATTGTTGATTTGCCTATGCCCGGCTCACCGCCCACAAGGACAACGGAACCCTTCACGAAGCCGCCGCCCAGAACCTGATCAAGCTCGCCGATTCCGGTCTTTGTGCGGTCAACCTCAAGCCCTTTTATGGAGCCGAGGAGAAGGGGCTGAACATCCCTTGCCTTTGCGGAAGATGTTGTCTCGTCCTGAGGCATCTCCTCCACATAGCTGCTCCATGCGCCGCATTCGGGGCATTTGCCTATCCATTTCGGGGAGACGCTGCCGCAGCTCTGGCATATGTAAACTGATTTTTTCTTAGCCATTATTCACCGAGGAAATCATCAATGGTTAGCCCGCTGCGGGGTTCCATGTGAAGGTGTTCGTAGGCAAGGCGGGTGGCGACCCTGCCTCTTGGGGTCTTTTTGACGAAGCCTTTATATATGAGGTACGGCTCTATTACGTCCTCTATTGTGTCTTTTTCTTCGGAGAGAGTCGCCGCGAGGGTTTCAAGCCCCACGGGGCCGCCTTCGTATTTTTCGATTATGGCTTTCAGGAATCCTCTGTCTGACGCGTCCAGCCCCTCATTGTCAATTTCCAGACGCAGAAGCCCTTCGCGGGCTATCTCCAAATCTACCAGCCCGTTGTTGAGCACATCGGCAAAATCGCGTACACGGCGGAGGATGCGGTGGGCTATCCTTGGCGTACCTCTGCTTCTGCGGGCTATCTCAAGGGCGGCGGCGTATTCTGTTTTGAGATTGAGTATTCTTGACGCTCTGGTGATTATTGTGGCGAGGTTCTCCTCATCATAAAACTCAAGGCGCATGATGACCCCGAAGCGGTCACGCAGGGGAGAGGTGAGAAGCCCCGCGCGGGTGGTTGCGCCCACAAGGGTGAAGCTCTGCAGATCAACCTTGATTGTCCTCGCCGCAGGTCCCTGACCTATGATGATGTCAAGCTTGAAGTCCTCCATAGCCGGATAGAGAATCTCCTCCACGTTGGAGTGCAGACGGTGGATTTCGTCTATAAAGAGAACATCCCCCTCCTGCAGGTTGGTGAGAATGGCGGCTAGATCCCCCGCCTTTTCTATAACGGGGCCTGAGGTGGAGTTTATGTTTACCCCAAGCTCGCTTGCGATGATGTAGGCGAGGGTGGTTTTTCCCAGCCCCGGAGGGCCGTAAAACAGGCAGTGATCCAGGCTCTGGCCTCTCTGCTTGGCGGCCTGAACGAATATGCGCAGGTTTTCCTTGACCTTATGCTGGCCGATGTAGTCGTCCAGCCTCTGCGGGCGTATGTGGCTTGTGAGGGTGTCCTCATCGAATTTATCTTTTGAGAAAATGCTGTCTGAATCCATGACAAAACAATATCAGGACTGCCCGCAAATTGCAAAGGGGTTGTTGCGGGCGGAGGCGGGGCGGATAAAAGACTGCCTCCCTTCGCAGGGGTTCAGAGCTTTTTAAGAATAGTTTCTGCGGAGATAGTCCTCAAAAACCTTGTCAACAAGGGTATAAATATCAGCGTCTCTATGCACTAAATCCTCATTCAGGAGAGCCTTCAATGCAGACTGTAATGTGGCTGCGGAAGGCAGGCTGTGTCTTCTGATGTAGTCCTGCGCGAAAGGCTGTTTTGTGTTTTCACGTGCCAGTGCGGTGAGCAGGTTTCTCTGCGCTGGTGCCAGAGGTTTAAGGTATGATTCCTCGAAAACAGTCTTTTCGCTTTCAAACAGATCCTGATACGCGTCTATAAGGCTTTCCTTTGTAACTGCTTTGTCAGACAGATTAAATGTCAGCATTCCCAGCTTTTGTACATAAAATGTGTGTCTACGGGCAAGCCGCACCAGCTCACAGGCTAGTTCTGCCTCGCAGACAACGCCGCTGTTTTCAAACTGCTCTTTTATCCAGAGTGACAGATCGTTTTCTGCTATTTTTTCCAGAGGGTAGCTCATTGCCATTTTATAAAACGGACGTTTGCGTTCATTGAACATATCAGAAAGAATACGCCTTCTGCTGCCCACAAAGAAGAACGATGCTCTGGTTTCCTGCATATATGTTCTCAGCAGAGCCTCAATCTTTGCGGAATCCCGCAGTGATGTGACCTCCTGAAACTCATCGATAAAAATATTCAGGGGGCTCCCTGCGCTTTCGGAAAATATTTTTAATGACTCAAGCACATCTTCCAGAAGCTCAAAGCCCGTTTTTCCTGATACGCTCAGTAACGTAAGGGACACGCTGCCTGTGAGGGGGTCTGTCTGAACGGCGGGACGGAATGACTTAATGAGGCTCACTGCCTTCCTGTAGAGCGGCTCATGTTTTTTTGTTTCGCTGAAAACCGCCTTTGCCAGCCGTGCGGCTATGTCTTCCACGGAAAAAACGCTGAGGAAATCCGCCTTTACGGTAATTACGCCCGATTTGCGCAGTCTTTCCTGCACCCTGTTCACAAGCGAGGTTTTACCCTCTCTTCTGGGTGAGTAGATTACAACACTTGTTCCGCTGTATCCGTAGCTTTCAAGCTCCTTAAGCTCCCTGACCCTGTTGCAGAAGGGGGCTTCCTGCGGCAGAACTTTAAGGTAGAACGGATTCTTTCTCAACATGGCAAACCTCTTATGCTTGAGTCTAATTCATTATCAGCAAAAGAGCAAGTGTATTACGCCAGTATCATTATGATATTATCATTATGACATTGGCATAACATGTTTGAGGTTTGAAACGGCGAAGTAGCAGGAGTATATGCGGACTGCTTCACACCCGTTTTCAGTGTCATGAATCCTCAGCTGTCAGGCATCTGTTTCATAAGTAAATTCCATATTTCGTATTGTAATCAGCCCTGTTCAGACTTATTATCTCTAAAACTGCATAAACACCGTTTTACAGCTTGATCATGGATATGTGTTGTGCTAATGTTACTGCTTAACAATGTTTAGCCTCCCTGAAGTCAGCGAGGGGTGCAAATCTTTACAAAGCCTTGAAACCGCAGGGTTTTTAAGGCTTTTTTCTACATTAAGGAGAGCCTAATGCGAAGCGACAGAGTGAAAAAAGGTCTGGACAGAGCCCCCGCACGCGCGCTGATGTACGGCGCGGGCGTTCCCAAAAGCAGCATGGAAAGACCGCACATCGGCATCTGCTCCAGTTTCACCGACCTTATACCCGGACACACCGGGATGAGAGACCTAGAGCGTTTCATTGACAAAGGCATTCACACGGGCGGAGGGCACGGCTTTATTTTCTGCGTGCCGGGAATTTGCGACGGTATCTCCATGGGGCATTCAGGCATGCACTACAGCCTCCCTTCCAGAGATGCAATCGCCGATATGATCGAGTGCGTGGTGGAAGCCCACGCTCTGGACGGAGTGGTTTTTCTCTCCAACTGCGATAAAATCACCCCCGGTATGCTCATGGCTGCCGCAAGGCTTAATGTTCCTTCAATCGTTGTCACCGCAGGGCCTATGCTCGGCGGTTCATGGCGCATGAAGAGGCGCTCCTTCATCACAGACAGTTTCGAGGCCATGGCTCAGTGCCGCGCAGGAAAAATCAGCGCGGAGGAGATGGAAGGGCTTGAAATGAACGCATGCCCCGGTCAGGGCGCCTGTCAGGGACTTTTCACCGCAAATACCATGGCATGCCTCACCGAAGCTATGGGAATGAGCCTTCCCGGATGCGGAACAGGAATCGCCGGTTCCGGCAACAAACGCAGAATAGCCTTTGAATCAGGCGTTCAGATATGCGAGCTGGTAAGGCAGGACATCAAACCCAGAGATATTATGAATGAAAAGGCGTTCAACAACGCAGTGAAGATGGATCTCGCCCTCGGCGGCTCCACAAACACCACCCTTCACCTTCCCGCAATCGCATACGAAGCGGGTGTTGAGCTTAACCTTGATACTTTTGATAAATTCAGCAAATCCACGCCGCACATAACAAGCATCAACCCCGGCGGCGAATTTTATATGGAAGATGTTGACGCGGCAGGCGGAATCCCCGCTTTCCAGAAACGCCTCAAGCCTCTGCTTGAGGACAATATAACCGTAAGCTGCAAAACAGTTTACGAAATAGCCGACAAGGCGCATATCTTCGATGAGGATATAGTGCGCCCGCTGGACAACCCTTATCACAAAGAGGGCGGAATCGCCGTTCTGAAAGGGAACATAGCGCCGAACGGCTGTGTTGTGAAACAGTCCGCAGTTAATGAGGACATGCTTGTTTTCAGCGGTAAAGCAAAGGTATTCGACAGCGAGGAGGCGGCTATGGCTGCCATCCACGCTGGTAAAATAGTTAACGGTGATGTTGTTGTCATCCGTTACGAAGGCCCCAAGGGCGGGCCGGGTATGCGTGAAATGCTTGCCCCCACCGCCGCCATCATGGGTATGGGGCTTAACAGAGTCACGCTTATTACAGACGGACGCTTCTCCGGCGGCACAAGGGGACCCTGCATAGGGCACATTTCCCCCGAAGCGGCGGAAGGCGGCATAATAGCGTTAGTAGAGGACGGGGATGTGATAAACATCAATATCCCGGAGAGAGGTATCGGTCTCGCCGTTTCCGAAGAAGAGCTTAGGAGACGGCAGGCCCGCTGGGTCAAGCCCGAACCGAAAGTCAAGCACGGCTACCTGCTGAAATACGCCAAAGGCGTTTCAAGCGCGGCAGACGGCGCCATCTTCAAAAGGGACTGAACCGTTTATCTAACCTTGTAATAGTTTTGTAATACTCAGGAGATTTTAAAATGCCGATCACCGGAGCGGAAATATTAGTTAAAGCCCTGCATGAGGAGGGAGCCGATCTTATCTTCGGCTACCCCGGCGGAGTGCTTTTAGGGATATACGACAAACTCTTCGACGCGGACTTGCTCCACGTCCTTCCCCGCCACGAACAGGGCGGCATACACGCAGCGGAAGGCTTTGCCAGAGCAACAGGCAAGGTCGGCGTATGCTTCGGGACATCTGGCCCCGGAGCCACCAACCTCGTTACGGGCATAGCCAACGCTTATATGGATTCCATCCCCCTTGTGGTTTTCACGGGGCAGGTCTCCACAAATCTCATA
This sequence comes from Deferribacterales bacterium, assembly GCA_050253335.1. Taxonomy (GTDB): domain Bacteria; phylum Chrysiogenota; class Deferribacteres; order Deferribacterales; family Geovibrionaceae; genus Geovibrio. Next base: position 72,444 of record JBFWJG010000001.1, read on the forward strand.
GGCGGAGACGCGTTTCAGGAAGCGGACATAGTGGGTATTACACGCCCCATAGTCAAGCACAGCTATCTGGTGAACGATGTCAAAGAAATGGCGGCAACCATAAAAGAGGCATTCTACATAGCCAGAACAGGCCGACCCGGCCCCGTTGTGGTGGATCTGCCCAAGGATGTTGTCAATGCCAAGGCTGAGTTCAACTGGGACAAAGAGATAAGCCTCCCCGGCTACAGCCCCAATACCAAAGGGCATCCGGGACAGATACGCAAAATGCTCAGGCTCCTCGAAGGTGCGAAAAGACCTGTCATCCTTTCAGGCGGCGGTGTTACCCTTGCCAATGCCGCAGACGAGCTTAAACAGCTTGCGGAGATAACGGGCGTTCCTGTTATAACCACCTTCCTCGGTCTCGGCTCATTCCCCGGAACCCATCCGCAGTGCGTGGGCTGGCTCGGAATGCACGGCAACAAAGCCTCAAATATGGCCATAACCGAGGCGGACTATATCATAGCCGTGGGCACAAGGTTCTCCGACCGCTCAACAGGCAAGCTCAGCGGTTTTGCGCCCCATGCGAAGATAGCCCATATTGACGTTGACCCCGCATCCATAAGCAAAAATGTTCCCGTTGAGATCCCCATAGTCGGGGACTGCAAAATCGTTCTCGCTCAGGCACTGGAAGAGGTTAAAAACTTCGGATGGGACAAGCACAAAGCGGACAGAACAGCCTGGCAGGCGAAGATCGACTCATGGAATAAAGAACAGCCTTTTTCATACACTTTTTCGGATAAAGTCATAAAACCCCAGTATGTTGTGGAGCAGATCTACAAGGTGACCAAGGGCGATGCCATTATCTGCACGGAAGTCGGCCAGCACCAGATGTGGGCGGGTCAGTTCTATAAGTTTGACCGTCCGCGCCAGTTTATCTCCTCCGGCGGCCTCGGCACCATGGGCTTCGGTTTTCCCGCGGCCATAGGCGCAAAGATGGGTATGCCCGATAAAGAGGTTTTCGACATAGCGGGAGACGGCAGTTTCCTTATGAACATACAGGAGATGACCACCGCCGTTCAGTACAGAGTCGGCGTTAAGGTGGCGATACTCAACAACTTCTTCCTCGGAATGGTGAGGCAGTGGCAGCAGATGTTCTTTGACAAGCGCTACAGCAGTACATGCCTTGAATGCCAGCCTGATTTTGTGAAGCTGGCTGAGGCGTTCGGCTGTGTGGGTCTGCGCGCTGAGAAACCCTCAGAAGTTGAGGATGTTCTCCGTGAATCCCTGAAGATCAAAAATCTTCCGGTTATAATGGACTTCCGTGTGGACAGAGAGGAAAACGTTTTCCCCATGGTTCCCGCCGGAGCCTCTAACAATGAAATGCTTTTCAGGTAAGGGGGCAGAAAGATGAGACATATCATATCCGTTCTTGTTGAAAACAAATTCGGCGTCCTCTCCCGCATTTCCGGCCTGTTCAGCGGCAGAGGCTACAACATAGAAAGCCTCTCCGTAGGCGAAACTGTGGAAGAGGGGCTCTCCATAATGACCATAGTCACCAGAGGGGATGACGCTGTGATCGAGCAGATCATAAAGCAGCTCCGCAAGCTGGTGAATGTTATAAAAGTGCGTGATGTTGTTTCCATGGATCACATAGAGCGTGAAATGCTCCTTGTGAAGGTTCATGCCACAGGACGCACAAGACCTGAGATCTTTAATATCGTCAGCACTTTCAGGGCGAAAACCATAGACCTCAACGGTGAGTCTCTGGTTATTGAAATCACAGGCACAAAAGACAAAAACACCGCCTTCCTCAAGGTGATGGAACCCTACGGAATAATCGAGGTCGTCCGCACCGGAAGCGTCGCTATCGCAAGGGGCAGTAAGGCCACAAGCGATAAGTAAACGGTATTCGATTTTTTGGGAAGAGTGTGAGAAACCGTTTTTTTCGTGAAAAAAGGGTTTCTCACTTTATAAAAAAGAATTAAAAAGATTGTAAATAAACAGCTAAACAGCCGGAGGGAATTGCACGATGAAAGTTTACTATGAGAAGGACACCAACCTTTCACTGATAAAAGGGAAAAAGGTTGCCGTAATAGGTTACGGCTCACAGGGTTACGGACACACCAACAACATGAAGGACAGCGGCGTTGACGTTGTTGTGGGTCTGAGAAAATCCAGCCCTTCATGGAAAAAAGCCGAAGGCGCGGGTCTCAAAGTTATGGAAGTGGCTGAAGCCGCGGCATGGGCGGATTTTATAATGATCCTCGCTCCGGACGAGTCTCAGGGCGATATATACAGAACAGCCATTGAGCCCAACCTCAAAGCGGGCGACACCCTCGCCTTCGCCCACGGGTTCAACATTCATTTCAACCAGATCGTTCCCCCTGCGGACGTCAACGTTGTCATGATCGCCCCCAAAGGCCCCGGCCACCTCGTGAGAGCCGAATACCAGAAAGGCGGCGGCGTTCCCTGCCTTATCGCTATCTATCAGGATGCTACAGGCGATTCCAGAGAGGTTGCACTCTCCTACGCAAACGCAGTGGGCGGCGCGCGAGCGGGCGTTCTTGAGACTTCCTTCAAGGAAGAGACTGAAACAGACCTTTTCGGCGAGCAGGCAGTTCTCTGCGGCGGCCTTGCACAGCTTATAAAATACGGCTATGAAACGCTCACAGAAGCGGGCTACGCTCCTGAGATGGCATATTTCGAGTGCCTTCACGAGGTTAAGCTCATAGTTGACCTTATCTACGAAGGCGGAATCTCCAACATGCGCTATTCAATCAGCAACACAGCACAGTACGGCGACATGACAAGAGGACCCAGAGTAATCAGCCCCGAAGTTAAGGAGACGATGAAACAGGTTCTCAAAGAGATCCAGACAGGCCAGTTCGCAAATGAGTGGATGCTTGAAAACAAAGCGAACAAACCCATGTTTAAAGCCCTTGAGCGCATAGGCGAGGAGCACCCCATTGAAGAAGTGGGCAAAAAACTCCGCGGCATGATGAGCTGGCTGGGCAAAAGCAAGATTGTTGACAAAGATAAAAACTGATATATTGTAATTATTCAGGGCGGACTTTTCCGCCCTGAAATAATATATTTCGGAGTTCTCCCTTGTTTGCAAAAGAAGGCTATCCGTTCATTCTCACAGCGCTTGCCGTATTCCTTATCATTTTCTTTTTACCGAAAGGTCTGCTTACATTCCTTTCTCTGGTTATTCTCGGTCTGCTTCTCTGGTTTTTCAGAGATCCGGAGAGAGATATCCCCCCGTTTGATGAAATAGCTGTCTCAGCGGCGGACGGAAAAGTAATCGACATAGCGGAAACTGAATTTGAAGGAAGGACGTATAACAAAATCAGCGTATTCATGAATATTTTCAATGTTCATGTAAACAGGATGCCCATTGCGGGAACAGTCACCGGAATACGCCACAAGCCCGGCTCCTTCATCCCCGCCGACAGACCGGACGCAGGGGACAGAAACGAGCAGAACGTGATCTACGTGGACACGGAATACGGCCCTATGGTGGTTAAGCAGATTGCAGGCCTCGTTGCCAGACGCACAGTGTGCTACTGGAAAAAAGGTGACAAAGTATGCTTCGGCGACAGGCTGGGGATAATCAAGTTTTCCTCCCGCGTGGATCTGTTCCTCCCCAAAAGCTTTGACATAATCGTCAAAAACGGCGATATTGTGAAAGCAGGCGAAACTGTTATCGCAAAATATAACGAAAAGCTTGATACGGACGATTAGGCATTAAGGCATATAAGTGAAAATATTCAAAGAGGCTGAATTGGTAAACAAAAACGCGATTTTTCCGAACTTCGTTACGCTTCTGGGGCTTTTCAGCGGGTTCTACTCCATAATTGCCACCCTGAACGGCAACTATGTTATGGCCGCATACGCCACTCTCATAGCGTTCGTTTTTGACGGACTGGACGGAAAAATAGCAAGAATGCTCAACGCTTCAAGCGAGTTCGGCATTCAGCTCGACTCGCTGGCGGATCTCATCTCCTTCGGAGTGGCTCCTGCTCTGCTTGTTTACAAATGGGCTTTGGAACCCTACGGAAGGCTCGGATGGATGGCGGCGTTTCTTTTTGTCGCGTGTGCGGCGCTGAGGCTTGCCCGATTCAATGTGCAGGCTAAACGCATCTCAAACAAATTTTTTGTCGGTCTGCCCAGCCCCGCAGCAGCGGGTGTTGTGGTGACAAGCGTTCTGTTTGCCCGTCACTTTTTCGGCGATCCCACTGCCATTGAGGTTCCGCTCTGGTTCACGTTCATGATATATATTCTGGCGTTCCTCATGGTCAGCAACGTGCCCTATTTCAGCTTCAAAAATATTGAGTATTTCCACAAAAAGCCATTTAACTCCATGGTGGCTTTCGTTCTTTTTATATTTGTACTCGGTCTCTATCCCGAAGTATTCCTGTTTCTTTTTGCTTTCACATATGCCGCAAGCGGTATGATTGCGCTACTACTAAGGAAAAACAGGGTGCATCTGGAGGAAGAGGCTCAGGAAATATAGCTGTAATAAATATCCTTTTATAGGAATAGGTTATATTAAGAGGTCTCACCCTTCAGGGGATGAGGCCTTTTTTTTTGCACAATGCTCGCATAAAATTAATCAGGGAGGCGGAAAATGTTCGGGAAAAACCATCCGAAAAGAAAAACAAGAGTGCTACGGAACAGCAGGAACCCACTGAAACTATGGACTGAGATTAAGAAATAATTGATAGATAATAAATTTACAGGAGATTTAAAATGAGCAAAAAAAGAGTGATAATTTTCGACACCACCCTGAGAGACGGAGAACAGGCGCCCGGTTTCAGTATGAACACCGAAGAGAAAATCAAGATGGCGCTTCAGCTTGAAAAACTGGGTGTTGATGTGATGGAGGCAGGTTTTCCCATATCATCCCCCGGTGATTTCGAGGCAGTGCAGAAGGTGGCGTCCGTTATAAAGAACGCGGGTGTCGCCGGGCTCTGCCGCGCAAACCAGAAGGATATATCAGTGGGCTGGGATGCCCTGAAAGGTGCTGTCCGCCCCAGAATCCACACATTTCTCGCGACAAGCGACATCCACCTCCAGTACAAGCTGAAAAAGACCCGCGAAGAGGTTCTGGAAATAGCCACAGGCGCAGTGAAGTTTGCCCGCAACCTTTGCGGTGATGTCGAGTTCAGCTGCGAGGACGCCACAAGGAGCGATCTGGACTTCCTGTGTCAGATGGTTGAAGCTGTTATCGCTGCCGGTGCCTCAACGGTGAACCTGCCTGATACAGTGGGCTATACTGTGCCTTTTGAGTATGAAAAAATAATCTCCACAATCATGAACAAAGTTCCCAACATTGACAAAGCCAGAATAAGCGTCCACTGCCATAACGACCTCGGTCTTGCCTCCGCAAACTCTCTGGCGGCAATCCGCGCGGGAGCCACGCAGGTGGAGTGCACCATAAACGGCATAGGCGAAAGGGCAGGGAACGCCGCGTTTGAGGAAGTCATCATGGCTCTTAACGTCCGCAAGGATCTGTTCGATGTTGAGACAAATGTAAACACAAAAGAGATCTACCGTTCCAGCAAGCTGCTTACATCCATCACAGGCGTGGGTGTTCAGCCCAACAAGGCTGTTGTGGGCAAAAACGCTTTTGCGCACGAGGCGGGAATACATCAGGACGGCGTGCTGAAAAACAGGATCACCTATGAGATAATGACCCCCGAAAGCGTGGGCTATCCCTCCAACGCTCTGGTTCTCGGCAAGCATTCCGGACGTCACGCGTTCATCAAAAGGCTTGAGGCGCTCGGCTTCACCCTTGACGCGGAGCAGACGGAAACAGCGTTCAACAAGTTCAAGGTTCTGGCGGACAAGAAGAAGGAAGTTTTCGATGAAGATCTTGAAATGCTTGTGGAACAGCAGCTTAACGAATCGGTTAAGCATTTCTCTGTGGGAACGGTCACTTTCGCAAGCGGCAACGCTGGAATACCCACGGCGACTGTGGAGCTTAAAAACGAGCAGGGCGAAGTTCTTGTTGATGCCTGCATAGGCGATGGTCCGGTTGATGCTTGCCTCAAGGCAATAGAACGCACAACGGGAATAGTCGGAAGGCTGAAAAGCTATAAAATAAATGCGCTCACTGCCGGAAAGGATGCTCAGGGCGAGGTTGTGCTCACTGTTGAGTTTGAGAAATGCGGCTATGACGTAACAGGCAGAGGCTCAAACACGGACGTTGTAGTCGCCAGTGCCGAGGCGTATGTTTATGCAATGAACAGATACCTTTCCAGAAAAGATCAAAAGAAAGAGATGGAAGACAGAGGAATATAAGAGCAGGAAGCCCCGCACGGAAAAATGCGGGGCTTTTTATTAAGTCCTATCAATTGTAATGCGCCCTGATTGATGATATATTTAATATAAAGATACAATGCTTTTTGCGGAGGGGCTCTATGAAGCTCAACACGATCATGGCTCTTATTATTTCATTGGTGGTTGCCTGCGGCATGGGGATCATTCTTGCGGTTAACTACACTATCACGAAAAACCAGATGTTTAACGCTGAGTTTGAACGCGCAAGAAGCTTCATTCTGGCGGCGGAAGGCGTTAGGGAATGGGGAGCACAGCAGCTCAAGGAAGGCGTTTTCGCCACTGATGAGATCAAGTCTGATGTTGATAAGTTTCTCTACACTGTGCCTGTCATAGGTGCGATAAGGGTTATGGAGTCAAAGTCCGAAGAGGCCGGACTGAAGTTCAAGGTGCCTAAATTCCAACCGAGAAACCCCAAAAACGCTCCGGATGCTAAAGAAGCGGAAGTTCTTCAGATGCTTGCCAAAAAAGATACCGGCTCCGGTAATACCCCTGAGCATATGTTTTATGATAAAGAAACCGGAATGCTCCGTTATTTTAAGGCAATAAGGCTCACTTCAGAGTGCGAGCTCTGCCACGGCGATCCGGCGACCTCCTCCGAGCTCTGGGGAACAAACGACGGAACAGACCCGACAGGCGTTAAGATGGAAAACTGGAGAGCAGGGGAGATACACGGGGCATTTGAGGTCTTTCTTCCCACTAACAACGCATATGCCATGCTGCGCAAAGGGCTTTACACTTATATAGGCATATTCATCCCCATTACAATCGCTCTGATACTGGTGATATATGCCCTTAACAAAAAAATGATTTTCAGAAGGCTTGAGGATATGGAGCGGGTTTTCAGCACCATAGCTTCCGGCGATTATACTGTTAAAGTTAAAATAAAGAGAGATGACGAGGTAGGCAAACTTGGCGTGGCTGTGAACAAAATGGTTGACGGAACCAGCCGTGCGCTTTCTATGGTTGTGGACAGCATCACAAGCCTCGCCAGCACATCCGCTGAGCTTGCGAGCAACTCGGAAACCATTGCGAAAAACGCGCAGAATCAGGCGGAACAGTCCGTGAGCACTGCGTCTGCTGTTGAAGAGATAAGCGGCACTGTGGCTGAAGTGGCTGAAAATGCCGCAAATGTTTCTGACAGCACAAATAAAGCGAAGCAGAACGTTGTCCGCGGTTATTCTCTTGTTATGGAAACAAGGGATATGATGGAGAAAATTGCCTCTACCGTTGAGGATTCGGCAGTAACCGTGCGGAAACTCGGCGAATCCAGCGAGCAGATCGGCGCAATAGTGCAGGTTATTGACGATATAGCGGATCAGACAAACCTTCTCGCGCTTAATGCCGCAATTGAGGCCGCAAGAGCAGGGGAACACGGACGTGGATTTGCGGTTGTCGCAGATGAGGTGCGCAAGCTGGCGGAAAAAACAGTGAAGGCCACCAAGGAAATAGCTGATATGATCCAGAATATTCAGGCTGACACGGGCGGCGCTGTTATGGGAATGGCCGAAGGTGTTCAGCAGGTTGATAGCGGAAAGCAGAAAGCTGTGGAAGCAGGAGACGCGCTCGGCGTTATCAAGTCAAACATGGAGGATGTAGCGGGAGGCGTCGGCCAGATTGCCCGCGCTACGGACGAACAGGCGAATGCAATGGAGCTCATGTCCAGAAGCATAGAGAGTATATCCGCTATCTCCGGCGAGAACTCAAACGCGGCACACGAATCTGCGGAAGCAGTGGAACAGCTCAGCAGGCTTGCCTCGGAGCTTCAGAATATTGTTTCCAGATTCAAACTCTGAGAAAAATCAGGGGAGCCCTTAGGGCTCCCCTTTTTAAAGCCGAGCGAGATAATTTTTACTCAATGGTGAGATAATTTTTTCTTGAAGCGGTTTGATACTGTCAAAAACAGTTTGAAACACGAAAAAGGGCGGGATAAAAACCGCCCTTTTTCATTTAAATATTGTTCAAAAGTGTTATTGCGTTTTTGTCATTCAAATCATACATTTTTTTCCACTCTGATAGCTGCCTAAAGCTAAGGGAAGGGAAACCTCTCAATATGTGTTCAACATCATATTCAAAATGGGCATATTTTTCTAAAAGTGCTTCCTGTGATGCCGAAAACATTTTTTCTTTTTTAGTTGCTATTAATGTGGTCATTAAAAGCTCGTTGTAAATCCAAGGAGAATATGTTGAGTAGTCATTTTCAACAGAGTTATCTGATTCAAGAAAAATAAAAACGGGTGTTTCCGAAATCATTTTAGTTAAAGCTGTAGACAAAATTATATTAATATTATCTACACACCTTATTATTTGTTTTTTATTACTCATTGATCCAGTTAGTTCTTTAATCAAATTGTCTTTATATCCCCATACATCTGAATCAATAAATGTTGTTAAATCTAATTCTTTTGATAGCCAGTTTGAAAAATATTGTACTAAATCAACATCTGCATGGGAATGAGATAAAAAAATATCTGCATTTATTTGCGGAAACCAATCATTTTCAAGCCTAGCAACGTCAATCGTCTCATTTTTTAGAACATCGACCTTCCCTTTCAAATACTGCAAATATGGGCTATAGCTTCTTGTGCTTGCTTTTAGCCTTTTATCAAGTATTTCGCTAAATAAAAGATCTAGTCTTTTGGATGGTACAAACCTTTTAATTTCTGCTTCATTAATCTTAAACTTAAGGAACATGCCTACCTCCTATTGAAAATATGTAACAACGAGTGCAACCCCTGTTAAAATGAAATAAAGAGGAGCAACCGACCAAGTGAAAAAATTGTCTAAAATGGAGCTTACTTTTTTATATGACATATCTGGCTTTAGATTAAAAAGTGTCCTGTCATCAAATTTACCGTCAAGCATAGCGGTAACAGCTTTATCGTATTTTGCTGTATAATCTTTTCTCAAAGCAGCATAGAGAGCATTCTGAACACCAAGAAGCACTATAACGACAAGGCATAAGGGAAGCTTCAAATTTGCCTGAACAGAGTCATTGCTCAAAGCAATAATAGCTCCAACGATAAGTACACAAAGCATTCTACATTGAGATGAATAAGTAGACATTCTCACTATATTTTGCTGTATAAATTCAAGATAAGCGATAAATGAAGGTGAATCTGCTGTAGGCTTTTTTGAGCAATCTGAAGAGTCTTTATTTTCCATTGTATAACCTTCTATGATTTCTTCTATTTTATTGACATTACATAGGTATAAAGCTTTTCGAGCTGCTTGAAATTCAGTTCCTTAAGAGATGATATTTCAACGTCCAGTAGCCTTTGAGCTATGATGTAAGCATCATTCTTCTTATACCCTTTTTCCTTGAGCCTAACATGGATTGCAACCTGCCAATCTTTCATCACTTGGTTAGAGGTTATGTTGGGGGAGATCTTACGCAAACGTGCTATCTGGCTGTTGAGATACTTTTGAATAGTAGGAAAATCGACTTGCTTAAGTTGATTATATTTCGTTACTTTAAATCTTCTGCACAAAACCCCATACCACTTTTTATAAAGCCCTTGGCGGGTTTTAGTGTTGTCTGTGTCAAGGTCAACAAGCTCCTCAATCTTTGTGCGGACGGTGAGCTGTTGGGCAGGTGTTATGTCATCAGGCTGAGGAGCAATGACATGCTTTTCTGTGATCTTGGGGTTTACGTTCGTGATGAACTGGTTGTTGCTTCCTGCTATCTGGACGTTATTGTTGCCTTCAATGGATTGGCTTACGTTGGTCCGGGAACTGACCTGAAGGTTGCCGTCACCTTTAACCTTTTGAGAGGCTCTGCTTGTGTTTCCCAAAGGTTTCTTTCTTTTCTTAGCTTCTTTGAACAAGTCTATAATTTTGCCTTTTGTATCTTTGTCAGACATAATCAGCCTCTAAAATTATTCTTTAGTCTTCCATGAGGTTGTCAAATTTATATTTTTTTATACCTGCTTCAACAATACTAAATTCATCTTTCAATTTATTGTTCATCAGTACATAGTTATTTTGAAGTCTTGCAAAAATGCAATATGCTATGATTATTACAATTAATGAATGTATGGGGCTGAAAATATATGAAACTACGATAACCGATAAAAGAGTAATAATTAACAATACAAACTTGTTCCATTCAAAATTGTCCACGTTTTTCTTGCTTTCTGCATTAAGTCTGTTAATTTCAGCATTAATCTTTTCAGGACTAATACGAGATTTATTATTAGTAATGTTGAAATACTGGGTAAGGTCTCCTGACAGTTGTATGTTTCCACTGCCTTTAATATATTGACTTCCCGCCTCATGTGACTTGTATTGTTGATTTTCATCACCGATAATTTTTTGAGATATTTTGTCATCTTTATCAGCCATACACACACCTACGAAGCAAGGCTTATCAAATTGCGTATTTTATCTTTGTCTATAGTTGATTTCTCACTATTCATTGCGTCCTGAAGCAGGAGCATTACTAGCTTACTTTTCTTATCAGGCTTCATATAGAGGTCATTTTTATCCAATATTTCTTCAACTGTCTCAATAATCACTCTGAGCTTGTTTTCGATATTTTGGAAACCATTTGCTACTGTCTTGTACTCTTCTTTTGTATTTCCATTGATAATCCAATTTAAATCTTGGTCATGGCATACTGAGAATATTTTCTCATAATCAAGAGAATTTCTTTTTTTCCATGTTGAAACCGTATTGGGCTTGATTTCAAGTAGTTGAGCAAGCTCCACATCACTGTGTAACCCTTTTACTTTTTTCAAACGCTCAATAACTAAAGTGGCATTTTGCGATTTTTCCATTTGACACATTCTCAATTTGCGATTATTATAACGTATTAAAACAGTTTAGCACGAGGTCAACGATGACACAATATGAAATCAAAACGGTTTTGACAGAGGAGATTAAACGGAAACTGCTTGAGAAGGGGCATTCCATATCGTCTTGGGCAAGGCTGAAAGGGTACAGGGTTCAGAACGTCATCACCTACATTGACCGCTATTCATCAAAACCTCAACTGCCTCAAAGTCCAAAGATATATGAAATTTTACTTAACATTCGCAAAAGTACGGGTGTTGACCTCACAACAGGAAGAATACACAGCATGAGTATAAGAAAAAGTACATAAGACCTCCTTTGGTTTTGCCCTCCGTGTGTTTTCAGTGCTTCAAGCACGGAGGGATTTTTTTCACCACTGGAGAAATAACAATAACGGAGGAAACAGAATGACAGCGGAACAGGCAAGAGAACGGGTAAACGGAGTTATCAGGCTGTTGGACGGGCTAACAGTAAAGGAAGCTAACCAAGTGCTTGATTCCGTAAGAAGGCAGACACAGGAAGCCATTATAAGACCGCTGGAAGACGGCATGAATTTGGCTGTTCCCCCCCAAAGAGACAGTTTCATCACTTCGCTTGAGGCTTTGGTTGAACGGCATACTAAAGGCAGTCCTGCCTCTATTTAAGGCTTTGTAAGGTGGTTATTTTGGAAACTGGATTGAAAGAGACGCTTGTTAGAGAACTAAGTGCAGCAAACCCTGAATATACACCTAAGGACGTTATCACCGCCTTAAAGGGTAACAGGGAATGCGCCTTTCTGACGGCGTGTGAGTTTGCGGACTTGGTTCTGGAAATATTTGAAGAAAGCAGCTTGGCGAAGATGTTTTACAGCATGAGAGAGCTTAAGAGGAGCGGGGGAGAAAAAATCCTCCCCCTTTAGCCAAGCGATAAGCACCTTAGAACGCTCTGCCCCAACGCTTCCCAAGAATGCTTACAAGGCTTATGCCAGTTTGATCAGGTGACATGGGTAACGTACAGGCGAATATGCACAAATACACAGGTAACACAGCTTAGGAATTAACGTCAAAAGAGGTTGAAATGGCAAACAATATACAGAAGTTCGCAAAACTTGTTGATACAGAGGAGTACGGTCAAGTCCTTCTGATGACTCTTTATAACGATGAGGCAGAACAATATGAGCTTAGATTTATGGTTAATTCAGGCAATCTCACTATTCAGGAATTACGTTGGGGCTTTCTTCCACATGCAACATTAGAAGATATATACGACTACTTGATGGATTTTCCTGTTGAGGGAATTGTTGAGGCTATTGGCATGATGATAGAGAGAGCACCTGAAGCATGGATTCAGACGAGGGAGATATAAGGTGCAAGGTACAGGTTTTAAATTAGATACGAGCGAGCTTGAAGATCTTTTCAAGGATCTGTTAGCGAAAATTGCAAATCCTAAACCTGCATTGCGTGATATAGGCGAAGCTCTTGTCTCTAGCACAGTCGAACGTCTGTATGATGGTGTCACACCTGAGGGGAAAAAGCAAACACCCGTTAAAAATCGTCCTGGTGAAACACCCCTATTGGATTCGACAGACTACTCAAGAGGCTTCAAATATGCAGTAGGTAAAGATTGGGTTGTTGTTGGCACGAATAAGCCGCAAGCCCGTCTGCTGCACAAAGGCGGTGTGCTTGAACCCAAAGTAATCAAATCCAAAGTAGGCAAAGACGGTAAGCGTAAGCCTTTAGCTTTTACCATAGGCGGTAAAAAAGTCTTTGCCCATAGTGTAAAAATTCCTGCGGTCACAATACCCGCTAGACCGCACATAGGCATAAGTGAAGATGATAAGGAAGAGATAGCCTATCTTATAAGGCTTTACTTATCAGGAGCAGCAAAATGATAAAAATTTATTTAACAGTATTTTTCGGAACGGTGCTTCTTATGAATGTCTTTAACGGGATTCAACTTATGAATCAGAAACCTAACATCATTATAACGGCAATATCTACAGGCATGACAATAGCCCTTTGTATGTTGTTGCTGGCTGCTTTGTGGAAATGAGGGGGATATATGGCTGAAAAAACATACAAGCCCATAGCGGCTGGGTTAAAGATACTCAAAGCTTTAGACATTATCGCAATGAGTTCCGAGCCTGTGACGGTGAAGCGGATAACGGAAATGACCGAAGAACCATACGGAACGACCATGACGCACATAGCCACGCTTGAACAGGCTGGCTACATAGAGCGTGTGGGTGACGGATACGCTATCACCCTGAAGCTCGGTACGTTCTGGGCAAAGAAAAAGGCAAGCCTTCAAGGGGTAATAACCCGCACACAGGCGGAACTAAGGGAAATAGGAGCATAGGTTATGAAGCGTGATATTGAATACGAACAGGCACAGCTTGAGGCGGCTGATGACATAGCAGAGATGGAGCTTGCCAAGGTTCAGCAGGTGAAATCAGAGCAACCGCATAATCAGCAGGAAAGAGAGGCGTTGATTGCGGAAGCGTACAGGCTGACAGGTAGAATTGAAGCATTTTCGACTTTTGCAAAATTTGCCGATGTCGGCACTTTGATTATGCTTAAACAAATCAAAGACAACAAGATTTATAAAGATATGCCAAGTCTTGGTACATGGGAAAATTATTGTCAATCAATAGGAATGTCAAGGAGCAAAGTAGATGAAGACCTCAAAAACCTTGAAATGTTTGGCGAAGCTTTTTTAGCCGACATCGGCAGTTTTGGACTTGGCTATCGTGAACTTCGCAAGCTCCGCTCCGCCGCTTCGGAAGGAACACTTTCCATAACCGACAATTCTATCACTATCGAAGTGATAGACGGCGAAACAACCAAGCAGGAGACCATACCGTTGAACGACAAGGACGAGCTGAAGGAAGCCCTTGAGCGTATCATCACCGCCAAAGATGAAGCTCTTGCCGCTAAAGACCGTGAGCTGAAGGCGCAGGAAAAGCTAACAGAGTTCAACAAAAACGAGTGGGATAAAAGCGAAAAACAACTTCTTACAGCCACAAAAGAGCTTAATAAGCTGACTGGCAAGGGTGTTATAAACGGCGTACCTTCTGATGATTACCCCATCTTCTCAAGGCTTTCAAGCGTTGCTTCGGACATAACGGGCATTTATGCAGAGCTGAAGCAGATTCATGCGGAAACGCTTTCTGACAACAACACCCAGTATCTCCACGGAACAATCATGTACATGGTTCAACTTGCCAGTGAGCTTTCATTCCTTGTGCCTGCGGGCATAGGAGACATGGAGGCAACGCCCGATGAAATTGACGAGATAGCAGACGGTTTACCTCTCCCCGGCATACGCAACCTGCCTAATTACGGAAAGGCTGAAAGGTAAGCATATGTCACCTGAAGCTCTGAATCACATAAAAACCTCTCTTGAGACCTGCGAAACGCCTAAGGAACGCACCATCGAAGCCGCAAGGTTGAGTGAGTTCTACGGTATTTCTACCGCTTCATTTTGGAGATGGGCAAACAAGGCGGGTTTTCGGGTGCGTTCGGCACGCTCCGACAGGGGTAAAAGCGAGCTGACAGATGACGAGTTGAAGCTTATAGCCGCTAGAGTGCTTGTGGGCAAGCAGTTAAGGAACAAGTTTACCAACTCCGTTAAAAACGCCCTTGAGGAGCTTGCAAGAGAGGGGTTCACCTTCCCTGTGGGGTATGAACGTATATGCTCACTGCTTCGTGAAAAGGGGTACGACAAGGAGAGCTTGGCGACTATTCCGCCCCATGTAAGGCTTATCTCAAAGCACCCGAACGAGACATGGCAGTTTGATGTTACCAACTGCTTACAGTGGCATTTGGACAAGAAAACAGGGCTTACAGAGCGTGATTTGGAGATGAATTTCTACAGCAACAAGGCTGTGAAGTTTCTTAAAACCATCAAAAGGGAGCTTCTCCGCTTCGTTATGGTTGACCATTGCACGGGTGCTTTTTTCTTCTGGTATTACTATGTTCCCGGCGAACGTGCAGAGGAAGGGGCGGACTTCTTTTATAAGGCTTTTGCTAGGAAAGACAGCCTCATACAGACCTATCTGAACTCTGAAACAGGCATGTACCAGATGCACGGAGTACCTTTCAGGCTTGTTTCCGACAAGGGGTCAATCCTTAGGCATAAGTCTATTATCAACCTTATGGACGCTCTTGATGTGAAGATTGAGCTTCATGCCGCAGGCAACCCAAGGGCAAAAGGCAAGGTTGAACGCCTTATGCGCACCATAGGCACTAAGTTTGAAACAATCCTGAAAGTACGCCGACCTGTAGACCTTGCCGAGCTGAACCGATGGGCATTGGCATGGTGCATTAACCATAATCAGACCTTCGTGAGCAAAAAGAAGGAGCTTCCTGCCGCTGAATACTGGCTGAAGATAAGGCAGACAGAACTTAGGCTTTGCCCTCCCGAAGAGCTTTTTAAGACCCTTATACACAGGGCGGATTATGAAAGAACGGTTGACGGCAGTGGGCATATATCATTCCACGGACGGGAGTATTTTATCAAAGATGTCAACGCCGTACGCAAGAAGGTTAAGGTCACTATCAATGCCTATGAATACCCACTGATTGATATTCATTTTGACGGGCATGTATGGAAGACCGCCCCTATAGGAACAGACGAATACGACAGGCTGATAAGCCCTGCAAACGTTGAATACGGCACTTACAGGGCATTACCCCATACCATCACGCAAAAGCATATCAGCGAGCTTGAACAGGTGGCTATAGACAACTTTGGAGTCGGTTTTAAGGGTAATAAGCAGAAACGCCAGTCCATAGCCCCAGAACGAGGCAAAGAGAAGATTAAACCTATGGATAAGGTCATTCAGCCTGAGAAGGTTCACCATCTTCAGAAACAGGGCATTGAGCTTGTAACGCCTGATATCCATGCACCTTTGACGGAAAAAGAGGAAAGGCACTACACCGTTACGCTTCTGTTTGACACTGGTGAAAAACGCCTTAGCACAACCGACTTGATACTCCGTATTGTTCGGGAGGTTCGTAAGCTCTCGGTTGAGGAAAATAAAGCGATAAAAGCACGTTGGAAGAACGGAGTAACAGCCACAGAGGCAGACCAAATTATACAGAACATGCTGGAGGTGACACATGCCGAGAGTAATTACAGCTAATGCACGGGAAATCAACCTAAAACGGATAATACAGGCTGCACGTATGACGCAGGAAGGTTTCCGTACCATGTTGGCAGAGGAAGCGCAGATAGATATAGCGCAGTCAAGCTTCAAGCTGCTTCTGCAAAAAGGGATTATCCCTAAATGGATAGATAAGAAGCAGGTTGAAGGCTTTGTCATGACAAGGCTGCCTTTCGTTATGCAGTCACAGGAACTGACAGCCCCGCAGATATGGGATTATGCGGAGCAGGAACAGGGTAAAAGGTTCGTGTTTGAAGCAAGCGAAGACGATTATGCCAAAAAGTTAAAAACATACATGGAGATTACTATGCTTAGATTGGATACAATGAGGCATTTCAAACTGGCTCAGAACCCTTTCATTTTGGATATACGCAGAGAGAGCGAGATATTCATGGGTTCATCTCATCAATTCGCCTTTGAAGTGATGAAACAGACGGCGGAAACAGGCGGGTTTGCCGTTATCACGGGTGAAGTCGGAGCGGGTAAATCAACCGTTCGCCGCAAGTTTTTTGAGGACTCAAGGCAGAATAAGATTTGCCAGATTATTTACCCTGAATCAATCGACAAATCACGTTTGACTGCTAAGGACGTTCTGTATTCCATCATCTACGACCTGACCGAAGCCAAGCCGCAGGGCAATAAAGAAGCCCTAAGCAGGCAGGCAAAGGCACTGCTGCTTGCCAGAAGCAACAACAATGAGCGTACGGTTCTGGTTATCGAAGAGGCTCACGACCTGCCTGTTACCACCTTGAAGTTTCTTAAGCGCATATGGGAGCTTGAAAACGGTTTACAGAGGCTTTTAGGCATTATTCTCATAGGTCAGAATGAGCTTGAGACAAGGCTTTACGGACGAAACAGTACGGAGATAAGGGAAGTGACCGCAAGAACCGCTCATGCAAGGGTTGAAGCTCTCGGCAAGGAAATGCCTTCTTACATAGCTCACAAGTTCAAATGCGCTAAGGCAGATGTGAACAGGATTATTTCACCTGAAGCACTTAAGCTTTTGGTTGACTGTATGAAGATAACCGACCGTATGGGCAAAGAAAAATCAATGGGGTATCCGCTCTTTGTGAGCAATGTGATGATAAGGCTTATGAACTACGCAGCAGAAGCGGGGGAAGAGCTTATAACCCCTGAAATAATAGAGACGGTAGGAGTTTAGCATGGAAAGAGTAGGCATATTTATTATCAGGTATGACGGGCGTTTTATGGTTATGCCTGACGGTACGGGAACGTTAAGAGGCTTTTTAGAAGAAGGGGAGACCCCAACCGATGCGGCAGTCAGAGTTTTGGCGAACTCTGCCCCATGCGGCTACACAGGCTCTCCCGTGTTTGTTATATCCGAAAAAACAGAGGTTGCGAAGGATTATCTGTTTGCCGTCCGTGCGGCAAAGCATGACGGCAGATTTTTGAGCCACAAAGAACCTACGGATATGGTTCAGTGCTTAGCTTGGACTTCTCTGCGTCAGGCTGAAAAGAAAGAAAAATATGTAAAGAAACAAATAGCTGATAAGGCGGTGAACTCATGAGCTACACACATAACATGACAAACGCAGAACGGCTTAGAGAGCTGGCTAAACTAAGCAGCACGGTTGGTGAGTTTCAGGACAAAGCCATATCGGGCGTAATGCTGAAAATGACTTTATCAGAGTTTGAAACAGAGCTGGAAACCATGAAGGTAGGGGATCTGCACGACTACTTTGAAAAGGTCAAAAACGGAGATGGAAAATGACCATACAAAACTGGAACGATGTTGATAAGGCACTCCGCCTTATCGGTGAAAAAGAAATAGCACTGGCAAATATAGACGGCGATATGACGCTTAAAATAAACGCTGTGAAAGAGGACGCAAAACAAGCAGCCGAAACCATAGCCATAGAGAAAAAGGAGCTTGAAAAGGCTGTAGAGGGCTTTTGTGAGGCGAATAAGGCTGAGTTTGCCCTTAAACGCAGCAAAGAACTTACTTTCGGTGAGATAGGTTACAGGCTGGTTAAGTCCGTATCCATTCCAAGAGTTAAAACTAAGCTTGAATCACTCATAAAGAGCTTAAAGGTTTTCGGGCTTTCCGACTGCATTACATACACCGAAGCAGTGGACAAGGACAAGCTTACGGAATTGAAAGATGAAGACCTTGTAAAGCTCGGTTTAAAGCGCACCGTCAAGGATTCGTTCCGTATCAAAACCAACATTGAGAAGGTTAAGGAAGTCGGTTGAACCCCAAGTACCAATTTAGCAGGAGATAGCTATGAACACGAAAAGTCAGACGGTTTTCAATCAAAGCTTCCAAGAGGTTGTAGAGGTTGTGGGTATGGAAGGGGCGATAAAGCTTTGTGAAGTCTTTGGTGGGCTTGAAATATACATTCCAAAAATGGACTACCTAAAACGCTTGGAGAGGAACAGAGCTATAGTTGACGCTTATGACGGTACTCAAGCTTCTATTGCCCTGCTTGCTAAAGAATACCAGCTTTCTTCAAACCAAATCAGAGTGATTTTGAGAGGAAGGAAGACACGAAATAAGGAGATTGAAGCATGAGCAATAGGAAATATTACACTCTTACGGGAGAAAGTCTTAAAAAGGTTAAAGTATTTGTTGATGAGCTTCAGGCAGTCTTTAAGAAAAGGAATGAGTACATGAAAATAAACAATTTCGCAGGACTCACGCATGGCGGTGGAGTTGTTAGCGGAGTGATTTTGAAGGAACAATCTGACGATAAAAAGTGGCGAAAAAGAAAAAAGGCTTCGCAGTACGGATACGCTCATTACCCATCAAACACAAAAGAAGGCAAAAAGATTTCAGGTGAGCTAAGCAGACTTAGAGGAAAGGATATGATGGCTTTCAGCGATGAATTTAACCTGCCTTTAGCGTTTACAATGGAAGGCTTATACACATCGGCAGTTCATCTTGTAGGCGAAAACATTATTTTGACTGTTCCAGAGCCAGAAGAAATTAAGCCTGAACACCCTTTTTTCAAAGACGCTACCCTGCTTAAGCTAAGCGAGTATTACGCACTCAAAGAGCAGGTGCTAGAAGCCGAAACGCCCCGCTAGGGGTGTCTGGTGGGAGTAACCGCCCATCACTGACGAGGCAGGTTAAGGAGTTATCCATGTGGAAATATATTGTTGGCTGGTTCATCGTGAACACTGTTTTTGCTATCTACGAAGAAATCGTATATGGCAAAGCTTTCGTACATATTTTTGACATTCTTAATGTGCTTTTTTGGGGTGGTTTGTATCTCCTTGAACTTTTCGGAGGAGCATATGAATAGGGTAACGGCAAAGCAGGTTCAGCTGATTCATATAGCCAAAAAGCAGCTTGAAATATGCGATGACGATTACCGCAGTATTTTGAATGAATACTTCAAAGTTAGGAGTTCTAAAGACCTTACGGAACGTCAGGCTGAAAGACTGATTACTCATTTCAGGCAAAAAGGTTTCCGTATAAACACCGCCAAGAAAGCCAAGCCTACAGGCTCTACTATTATCGCTTTCCCTACATCATTTCAGCTTGAGCTTATAGAGGTTTTAAAAAGCAATATCGTATGGAAAGCAGGATTTGAGGGGTTTCAGCTTTGGCTTGAAAAGCGAATGAGGATTAAGAAAATTCGCACAAAGCAAGAGGCGGCAAAAGTCATTGAAGGCTTGAAAGCCATGCTTGGGATTGATGCCGAGATAATCAAAATGAAATCGCTGCCTTTCCCTATATGCCTTGATGAAGCCTACTTTATAGATAACTTCACGGGTGAGGTTCTGCCCTTCAGGTGGGTTTATGACATTGAAAAAAGAAAGCTTATCAGAATTGAAAACTCTATATGGAGATAAATATGAGAATAACTTGTACTGCACAGATTCGCCCTTACTGCTTTTTTGGAACGGGGAAGTGCTGCCTTGCTTGTCCGTTAAACCAGAAGTGCCGCGAAGAAAATAAAAAGAAAGGTTGTAAGCTTATACCTTGCGGTGATGAACACGCCGAATCTTTAAAAGAGTGTGGATTCTGCTCCATTGAGAAGTAAGTGAAGATCTTAACAAAATTATATAAAAAGGAGATTAAAATGAAAAACTGGGAAGACGTTTCAGCCGGAATAAGCAGGCTGACCGCAATTAAGCACGAAAAAAAGCAATTAAAAATCACAGCCGGAAGAGTGGCGGACAGTGTTATTAACGAACTTGTCAAAAGAAGAGACGATGAAATCAACGCAATCAGAATGAAGTACGCTGAACTTATTCCGCAGGAACAGGCAAAAACGATAAAAGAGATCTCTTCCAAAAAAGACAAGCTCAATGAAGAAGCTTTTGAGCTTGAAGAATCTATAAAAGATTACGTGCTTCAAAGCAAGGAAACAAAGGAGATAAAAGAGCTAATCGAACAGCCATACAAAAGAGATGACAATTCACCGTATGAGTTTAATAAGACCTTCAGAGAGGGGAGTATATACTATCGGAACAACCTTCCTTTCACCATACCTCCGTCATATTCAAGAAGTGAAGAGATTCAGATTATATTGAATTGTGATAGGTGAATCAATGGCTTGGGATAAAATAGCACGAACAGGCTCTTTTACTGATATGAACGGAAATACATACACCTTCACCGATGATATTCTCAAACGTTTGGTGCGTTCTTTCAAAACTGGTTCAGAAAAAGTACCCCTTGTCTTAGGTCACCCTGAAACAGACTATCCTGCACATGGTTGGATAAAAGATTTAAGAGTAAATAACGGCTTTCTTGAAGCTCAATATGAAAACCTCTCTGAAGAGTTGAAAAGACTCGTACAGGAAGGACGGTTTAAATATAAAAGTATCTCCGTTAATGGCGGTCTGACCAAGTTGAAGCACTTAGGCATACTAGGTGCGGTTGCACCTGCTATGAGCGGCTTAGGGAGCATTCAGTTTAATAAATATGATAACGGCATTGTGATGTACTTTGCTGAAAAGGTCATGGAGGGAAATATGACATTAGAAGAATTAGGTAAAATGGTTGAGCAACAGCAAGACGAAATCGAAAAATGCAGAAGGGACATTGACGCACTTATGAAGGCAATCGCCGCAGGCGGTACTTCATCGTCTAGCTTCGCAAGTTCCAGTCACTACGGTGTATCAGGGCAGAAAATGGCAAGTAAGCTTTAACCTGAAGCCGAAACAGGGGAAAGCCCCCTGTCTGCAACTAAGCTTGTACTGATGAGGCTGCGGTAAAAAATTTAAAAACGACCCGCAAAAAATTACAAAAAACACACATCTTCAAAAAATTCAAAAAAAATCCTGAAAACCAATCAAAACAGTTTTGACATTTAACACAAAAGGAGCGGAGTGTAAGACACCTGTTAAGAGATTTTTCTAAATTATCTCATCATTAGCGGGTTCTTATCTTACACCCCGTCACCTTTTTGTTTGTTTATTTTACAGAAAAGCCCACTACGGCTTCGGGGGTGATCACTCTGAATGTGAATGATTCCGTAAGGAACAGGTGCACCTTTTCGGAATCGTGGTTGTGGTAGCCAACTGCAAAATCCTGCCCTATTGTGAGTTCAAGGTCGCCTTCCCTGTCAGCGACGAGGAGAGCACCGTCAACCGCTTCCGAATAGACAACGGAACCTTTGATCTGCTGTTTGATCAGGTCTCCCAGTGTTCCGCCGGGGAAGAGCCGTGCGAGGTATTTCCACAGAGCGGGATTGACAACGAGATTTGCGCCGCCTGTAATCCCTTCCTTCATCATGCGTGTCTGAGCTTCGCTCACAGCGTCCACTATGCTGTCCTTGTCCAGAGTCATTGCAATTTTTGACTTGGCAGTAAGCTGGTTCAAGCCCACAATGCCGCTGTCCTTAAAACCGTTGAAAACAGCATTTTCCTCGAATGCAGCAAGCTTTCTGGCCGCTTCGGTGAGGGGCTCCAGCTCAAGGTCTTTTGCGCCTCTGTCTATGTTGTCCAGCTCCCATATATCAAGGGAGAAATTGACTCTCGCCTCAACAAGAGGAAGTATTTTGTGTACACCGAAGCATACCTCTCCTGCTTTCTGCTTAGCGGGCAGAGCAAGGCGCCCGAGGCTGACTGAAGTGTAATCTATGCCGTAAGGGCCTTCAACATCCGCAAACTTTCTGGCTGAAAGGTTAGCGGACAGGGTTTCTTTAGCGAGTGTGTTTATTTCTTTCCATGCTGCTGCGCTTATCGGTGCGAAATCTTTTCTGAGCAGATTCATATATTCCTCCTTGGTTATTTTTTCTTCAGGCTGCCGATTCCGAGCCCGCCGCTTTCGCCTGCCGCCGGTTCCGCGCCTTCGGCGGAAGCGCCTGAAAGAAATTCGTCTTCCACTTCTTTATATCCCTGCTGATAAAACTCTTCCTCCTGAGGATCAAGCTCCTTGAGCAGACGGAGAAATTCTCCGGCGTGCACCTTCTCCTCGTCGGCTATATCCATAAGAACCGCCTGAGCCAGCTTGTTGTCGGTGGATTCGGCAAGCTGCTGATAAAGCTGGATAGCTTCATATTCTGCCGCAACCATGAAACGGATGGCTCTGACAAGTTCCTGGTCTGTAAGTTTCCGGTCGTGTTTCAAACCGCTGAAGGGATTTCCAAAATCGGGCATTTTATCCTCCTGTGCTCCTTTTTATTTAATAATACAATATAAACAGTGATATTTCGCAAGCATTACTCATGATAATTAATATAAGATTAATTTTTGGAAAATACAAAGGATAATTTTTATTATTTAGATATTGAGTAAAAAAGGAGATGAGATGAAAACAGTTGAAAATAAAGCTGATGCCTAATAATATTCAGAAGATAAAATTAAGCTGAGAGGTGTCTCATGAAACTTACTGCTCCGAAATTTATTACCTGGCTTCTGGGTACATTTCTGGGTGTTCTGGGACTGCTTGTATATTTCGGCGTGGTGAGCATCAGCGTCATGACTTTCAGCCCCTTCTGGCTTGTTGTGGCAGGCTTCGGAATACTCGCCGCCGCGCCTCTCTTCTCCGGACTGTAAACCGTCCGCTATCCTGCATATCTTCATAAAATCCTCCTCAGTCCCCCTTTATTAAAGGGGGAAGTTATTGCCGTCAAAAGTAAAATGCTTTCTATGAACGCAAGTGAAACATTCGAAGTGAAGCCGAACAGATTCGGCGCGGGCGTGCGGGAAAACGGGCATGGTGCAGCGTTTCTGAACTGTCATAAATAAAAAAGCGGCTTCCCTGAAACTCAGGAAAGCCGCTTTGCTGTATCTTGCTAAAATATTCTGATTCTTATTTATGGCATGTGTTGCATGACTTTTTCACACGCTGTTTCGTGTGGCAGTCGATGCAGAGTTTGTCGTGGAAGTCGTTTTTCATGCCTTTTATTTCGCCTACTTCAAACTTCAGAGCGCCTGCTTCGGGATCAGCGTGGCATTCTGTACATGCCATCTTCTGAGCGTGTGCGAGGTGTTCAAAGTTTACTGCGGGCTTTGTGGGCGCGGGAACATATTTCTCTGCTATGTTGATTATCTCCATAGCGGAGGCGATGTCCATGAGCTCAGCGGGGTTTCCTGCAAATGCGGGTTCAGCGGGTGCTTCCTCTGCTGCTGCAGCTTTCTGGACAACAGGAGCCGCGGTTTCTTCAACAGCGGGGGCTGTCCATGTGTCTATGGCTTCCGTGAGTTCAAGCGCTCTTGTGAAGAGGGCATCAAGATAGTCAGGGTTGTGAACTCCTTTTGAGCCGTCCATTTCAGCTATTCTGATTATGCGTGCGTATTCGTTGAAGAGCGCGCGTTTGCCCATGGGCATATCGTCTCTTTCAGAGAAGAGCTGAGAGTATTTCCCTTTCACTTCGGCGAGCCTTTCTGCAAAAGCTTCCTGAGTGTCGGTCATGATATCGGCGTATGATTCGTCGTGGCACGCTACGCATTTGTCTGTATTGGGACGGTCAAACGCTGTGTCGTGGCAGTCAGAGCAGGAGAGGTCAGCCATGTACCATCTCATTTCGTCCACGCCTTTAACATATGTGCCTTCCTGAAGGCCTTTCTGCATTGTATGGCAAGCAGCGCAGTCCTCGTTTGCGGGAACTGTCTGCACTTTTTCTCTTACTGTATCGTGACAGTCGAAGCATGTCTGCATTTTGGGCTTGTTATAAAGCTCGCCGCCGTGGGCAACCCCGAGGTGGCAGTTTGTGCAGAGGAGTCCTGCGCTGATGTGTTTTGCGTGGTTAGGCTCAACACCTTTGGTCACAGGTTCGCCTGTTATGCTTGCGAGTCCGTATGATGTTCTATAGGAGGGGTTCTTAACTTCGTCGATGTTTCTGAAATGGATTCCGACGGAGATAAGCTTCTCTCTGCGGAGCTGCTGGTTTACATCATCCGAGTGGCAGAAAAGACATGCCGCATCGGGCGCGGCGTGTTCAGCCGCCACAGGGTCAGTAGCCGCATGAGTAAGAAGTTCGAGAACTTTTTCGTCTGATACGAATATTTCATATAAAAGACTTTTTGTACCGGCCACGACATGCGCGTCAAGATAACCGAGTACGCCGGGATCTCCGTGACAGTCAAGACAGCTTACGTCCGCCTTGCTGTGAATGTTTTTGTCCCACGTGAAGTGTTCGCCCCGTACGCCGACTCTCTGTTCTGCATGACACGTTTTACAGAATGTGTCCGTACTGGTCATGTGCATAGCCTCAAGACCGCCAAACGTGGCTCCCACAACAATAACAATTATGGCAAGTACGAAGATGAGAGGGTCTTTACGGCTGAAGTTTTTGAGTTTCTGCCACATTATAAAGCCTCCGTTATGGTGAAAGAAGGGCAGGAATACCCCTTGCGGAAATTCCTGCCCTTTTATTGGTGCCTGTTAATTAAACAACAAGAAGAAGGATAAGTGCAACTACGAGTGCGTAGATTGCGATTGACTCGATAAGCGCAAGACCGATGATCATGGTAGTGGAGATTTTACCGGATGCGCTGGGGTTTCTGGAGATGCCTTCCACTGCGCCGCGGATAGCGTTACCCTGACCCATACCTGTACCGAGAGCGGCAATACCCATACCGAAGCCTGCTGCTATGTAGTGTGCCCATTTGTAAGTTTCGCCGCCTTCTGCTGCGAATGCGCTTACTGAAAATACAGCCATGATAGCTGCTACGTTGAAAAGAATTTTTGCTGCTTTAGACATTTAAGTCCTCCTGATATTAGTTTATCTCTTAGTGTGCTTCTTCAAGTGCACCACTGATATAGATCATAGAAAGCATCATGAACACATATGCCTGAAGGGCGCCTGTGAACATGCCGAGCATAACCATGGGCAGAGGTATAAGGAAGGGTACGAGCATGAAAAGAATAACTATAACAAGCTCCTCACCGAACACGTTACCGAAAAGCCTCATGGAGAGGGACATGGGTCTTGCCAGGTGACCGATGACCTCGATAATGAACATAAGGGGGGCAAGGAAAGCCACGGGCCCGAGGAAATGCTTGATGTAGTGTGCGCCGTGTTTTTTAATTCCTATTGCCTGATAAGTGAAGAACACCACCAGAGCGGGTGCTATGGTTGAGTTCAGGTTGGATGTGGGTGCGAGAAAACCCGGGATAAGCCCCATCCAGTTTGAGAAGAGTACATAAACGCCTATACCGAAAATGAGGGGTATGTAGGGTTTGCCTTCTTCGCCCATGAGTTCAACGCCCATGTTGTAAACAGCGCCTACAGCCATCTCGAAAGCGCCCTGTGCTCTGCCGGGGATTTCGCTGCCCTGTCTGGAGGCTATGCTTCCGAGGAAAAGGGTGAACAGCATTACAAGGAAAGTCATCATGACATGCCAGTATGTGTGCCCGATGTCCGCGGGAAAAAGCATGGAAATATTAAGCGGGTGTTCCATCTTTAAATTCTCCGTAAAAACAATTTAAAACTTTTCAGGTCAGGCGAAAGTCAAGCCGACCCTCCGCATCCGTCTGATGTGTCATCATTTTCGGAGCGGTAGTGGTGTACTGCGGCCGGAAGTATACTAAGGGGTACGACAGAGATCCCTACGAGTATGCCTATCAGGCTGACATGAAGATATTCATAAGCGGCCCAGACGGCGGCTCCGGTTCCCACCAGCCTTATCTGAGAGTTAAAGGCCAGTGCGCCGAAAATCTTACCTTCAAATGCGCTTTTTATCTTCCTTGAAAGCATGAAAAAGTTCAGCACGGCAATTATATAACCGCACAGAACTCCAGCCGTGAAGCTTTTATTAAAAAAGATCGTGCATACTGTATACAAGATAGCGAAAAAGATCAATGAAAGAATGAAGATTTTATTTGTTATCTTCATCAAAAACGCCGGCTTTTTTCATAAAATAAATCATGTTTTTAAATCCCGCGGCAATTCCGAAGAGCATGAAAATAAAGGTGAGTATCGGCTTGGTTCCGAAAAAACCGTCCAGCCACCAGCCCATGCCGGTTCCGATCAGTATGCTGAACACGAATGACATGCCAATTGAGCTGGCGTGCATTAGTTTGTCGGCTTTTTTGAGCTTTGATTCCGGTTTGTCTTTTTCTTCATTATTCATACTGCTCTCCGTGAGAAACGGACATTAGCACGGCATATTTATTTTCTCAAGAAATTATGGCACGAAAACACCTTTATATGCTATAAATGTTGCTTCCAAGAGGTTCCCCTATGAAACTTACCCCGAACGAACTGGCTGTTATGTTCCTCTCACTGGGAATCCTGCTCTTCACCTCCAAGCTGTTCGGTGAAATAGCGAAAAAGTACGGCCAGCCGTCCGTTCTGGGCGAGATCCTCGCGGGGATAATTCTGGGACCTACAGTTCTGGGATTTTTCGCTCCCGGAGTCACCGATTTCCTTTTCCCGTCCGAAGGCATAAGAAAAGCTGTCATGGACAGCATCGCCACCATATCCATCGTCCTTTTTCTTCTTGTGGCGGGCATGGAAGCGGATATCGGCACAATCCGCAAGCAGGGCAGGCTTGTTTTCAACATAGGCATATCAGGCATAATTTTCCCCTTTGCTGTCGGGTTTGCGGTCACTTATTTCATGCCCGGCCTGTTCGGGATGGACGAGGGGCAGGAAACTCTGATTTTTGCGCTGTTTGTCGCCACGGCTCTTGCTATCTCCGCACTGCCTGTTATCGCCAAGACGCTTATGGATCTGAATTATTATAAGAGCGAACTCGGGATGGTGATCGTCGCTTCCGCTATTTTTAATGATATAGTGGGCTGGATGATGTTTGCCGCTGTTCTGAGTCTGGCGGGGAACGGGGATGCTCAGCACATGCCGCTGTATGTCACGCTTGGTCTGACGATCCTCTTCACTGTTTTCATGATAACAGTTATGCGGAGGGTCATCCACCGCATTCTCCCATGGGTTCAGGCGAATTTCAGCTGGCCTGAGGGGATTCTGGCGTTTTCCCTTGCGCTCACCATGATAGGGGCGGCCGCTACGGAGATGATAGGCATTCACGCAATCTTCGGGGCATTCCTTGTGGGGCTTGCTCTAGGGGACACTCACCATTTCAGGGAGAAAACCAGAACAATCATCGAGCAGTTCGTTTCCGCTTTTTTCGCTCCGCTTTTCTTCGCCAGCATAGGTCTGAACGTGAACTTCATCGCCAATTTTGATTTTATGGTTGTGGCCATTTTCCTTGTAATAGGAACAATCGGCAAGGTGGCCGGATGCAGCGCCGCCGCTGTTTTTTCGGGAATGAAGCAGAGAGAGGCGCTTGCTGTGGGCTTTGCCATGAACGCAAGGGGCGCCATGGAGATAATTCTGGGTCTTGTGGCGCTGAATTTCGGGCTGATAAACGAGAAGGTTTTTGTCGCTCTGGTTGTTCTTGCCATAGTAACTTCGGTTATGAGCGGCCCTGCGATAAAAATGCTTCTGAAACTGAAGAAAAGCTTCAATTTCAGGGACTATCTGGAGCCTAGGGCATTTGTCCTGATGAATAACTCCGTGGACAAATACAAGGCTATCGAAACCCTGTGCGCGCCTCTTGCCGCCGTCACGGGAATCCGCTATGACACCATAAGGGCGGCGGTCATGGACAGGGAGAGCATTATGCCAACAGGACTCAAAAACGGCATAGCTATACCGCACGCAAGGCTGAAGGAACTGAAAAAGCCTGTGATAGCGGCGGGAATCGCGTCCCACGGGATAGATTTCGGCGCGACGGACGGCAGTCCCGCCCACTGTGTTTTTCTCATTCTCACCCCTGCGGAGGACAACATGGCTCAGCTTGAGATACTCTCCGGCATAGCAAGAACATTCAAGGAACAGGAATTTGACTCCAGAACGGTGAGGCCGAACAACTTCACCGAATTTATCTCTATGATTATAAGCAGCGGCGGGGCATAAGAAAAGGAGCCAAAAGGCTCAGCAGTTTGCTGACAAAGTCTTTTTGGAAGTAAAAAGCCTGTATTTGCATAAATCCACCCCAGCCCTCCTTTATGAAAGGAGGGCGTTTTGCTTTTAGCAACAATGGCTTCCACCTTTGCAAAGGGGGACAGGAGGGGGATTTTATAGATATGAACAAGTCAGCTACTGTGTTTGTTACCAGTCTGAGGAGCCCGAAGGCTCCTCTTTTTTTTTATCCTATCTCTTTCAAGCTGTCGTAATGGGCGGCGATTGTTTTCTCCAGATCCTCTTCCGTGTGCGCGGCGGAGACAAACATGCACTCAAACTGCGCAGGAGCGAGGTTCACGCCTCTTTTCAGCATTGCGTGGAAGAAAGCGGCATATTTTTTGGTGTCAGACTTGACCGCCTGAGCGAATGATTTTACCTCGCCGTCCGTGAAGAACAGACAGCCGAGAGATTCAACGCTGTTGAAGGCGTATTTGAGGCCGAGTTTTCCGCAGTTTTCCCTGAAGCCGTCCCAGAGTATGTCTGATTTTGCTTTCAGTGCCTCATAGAAGCCGGGCTGATTGAGCTTTTTCAGCGTGGCAAGCCCTGCCGCCGTGGCGAGGGGGTTTCCTGACAGTGTGCCCGCCTGATAGACAGCGCCCACGGGGGAAATCTGCTCCATTATCTCTTTTCTGGCACCGTATGCGCCCACAGGGAGACCGCCGCCTATTATTTTACCCATAGTGGTGAGATCGGGCGTTACGTTGTAATACTTCTGTGCGCCGCCCGCGCTCATGCGGAAGCCTGTGATGACCTCGTCAAAAAGAAGGAGAGCGCCTTCCTCCGCGCAGAGGTTTTTGAGGCTTTCAAGGAAGCCTTTTTCGGGGAGAACAAGCCCCATGTTTCCTGCCGCAGGTTCAACGAGAACGCAGGCTATCTTATCTTTATTTTCTTTGAAAAGCGCTCTCACGCTGTCAATGTCGTTGTACTGGGCTATGAGGGTGTGTTTGGCGAAATCGGCGGGGACGCCGGGGCTTGAGGGCTGGTTGAAGGTAAGAAGCCCGCTTCCCGCCTTAACCAGAAGGCTGTCGGAGTGGCCGTGGTAGCATCCCTCAAACTTGACTATGGTGTCTCTCTTCGTGTATGCCCTTGCAAGGCGGATTGCGCTCATCAGGGCTTCCGTGCCGGAGCTCACAAGGCGCACCATCTCAACGGAGGGAACCATCTCTGTTATGAGCTTGGTCATGTTCAGTTCGTTTACTGTGGGCGCGCCGAAGCTTGCGCCTTTTTCTGCGGCATCCTTGATGGCTTTGAGAACGTCCTCGTCGGTGTGGCCGAGGATCATGGGACCCCATGAGCACACGTAATCTATATATTCCTTGCCGTTAACGTCATATATTTTGGAGCCCTTCGCCCTGTCCACAAAAACGGGCTCTCCGCCTACTGAGCCGAAGGCTCTTACGGGGCTGTTGACGCCGCCGGGCATGTATTTGCAAGATTCCTGAAAATAATTCATCGCATCCTCCGAAAAAATGAATTCTCTGGCTGAATCATAATAGAAATAAGCCAAAGGTACAAGAGAATATGCCCGCATATCTGCGGGGGTTTTGTGCAATTTATCTGTTTCTTAAAACTTATATTATGATAATATATGCCTATGAATATAGCATTTATTAACTTCAACAAAAGATGGGCAGGGGTAAAAACCTGGACGGTGGATTACGGGCGGGAGCTTGTGAAGCTCGGGCACAGGGTTGTCATGGTTATCCGCAAGGGAACCGGCCACAGGGATATTTACGAATCCGCAGGCTTTACTGTTTATGAAATGCGCGCGGGGATGAAATACAACCCGTCCACCATCTATAAACTGTCCAAAATACTTATTAAAAACGATATTGATATCTCTGTCGTTAATATTTCCAAGGATCTCAACATCGGCGCGACAGCCTCGAAGCTTTCGGGCATTCCGGTCATCCACCGCGTCGGCCTTATAAATGACATAAAAAACAGGTTTGAGGACAGGGCTCTGCATAAAACGATAGTGGACGCAGTCATTGTGCCCAGCCATTTTCTGAAGCATGAACTGGCGGAAATAAGCTGGTTTGATGTTGACAGGGTTCATGTTATCTCAAACAGCAAAATAGCCGCGAACTATCCTGTTCCCCAGAGACGCAGCGAAGGACGGACATTCGGAATAACAAGCAGGCTTGATGCCTCAAAGGGGCACGACCTTCTTCTGGAGGCTTTCAGCAAAGTGCTGAAGGAAATTCCCGATGCGAAGCTTCATATCGCCGGAACAGGGAAAAAGGAAGGCAGTATAAGGGAGCTGATAAAAGCTCTGGGCATTGAGAACAGCGTGAAGCTTTACGGATTTATAAAGGATATCCCCGCTTTTCTTGCAGAGCTTGATATTTATGTTCTCACCAGTCTTGAGGAAAGCTTCGGCAATACTGTTCTGGAGGCTATGTTCGCCGCGCTGCCGGTAGTTTCCTTTGAAACCGGCGGTGTGCCTGAGGTTTTAGGGGGAACAGGGATTCTTACTCCAGTGGGTGATACTGATGCTCTGGCGGAGAAGATGATTCTCGCCGCCCGGGACGCCTCGCTCCGCACTGAGAAAGGCGAAGCGGCGAGAAAGCGTGCCGAAGAGGTTTATGATCTTGAAAAAAACACCCACAGGCTCATAGAGCTTTTTGAGCAGGTTATCAGCTCTCAGTAAACTGCATGTTGTAGAGTCTGGTATATATCTCCGATCTTCCTATGAGGTCGTCATGCCTGCCGATGGATTCTATTTTTCCCTTATCCATGACAACAATCATATCCGCGCTTAATATGGTGGAGAGCCTGTGTGCTATTACAAAGCTTGTGCGCCCCTTCATAAGGTTCGCAAGCGCCTGCTGAACTATGCGCTCGGATTCGGTGTCCAGAGAGCTTGTGGCTTCATCCAGAATGAGGATTGGCGGGTTTATGAGAAGCGCCCTTGCTATCGTGAGTCTCTGCCTCTGACCGCCTGAGAGCCTGTCGCCCCGTTCGCCTATCATGGTTTCAAAACCTTCGGGAAGCTTCATTATAAAATCAGTGGCATAAGCGGAATCCGCCGCCGCTTTTATTGACTCGTCCGTCACGTCGGATGCGCCGTAGGCGATGTTGTTCTTTATGGTGTCATTAAAAAGATAGGGCTCCTGAGAGACAATGCCTATGTTGCGCCTGAGGGAATAAACATCAAATTCGCGCACATCTGTGCCGCCGATGGTGAGGCTTCCTCCTGTTACATCGTAAAATCTGGGTATAAGGCTGACTATGGTGGTCTTGCCCGCCCCGCTGGAGCCCACGAATGCCACTGTCTGCCCGGGTTTTACGCTGAGGCTGAAATCGTTGATCACCTTTTCCGTGTGCCCTCTGTAGCTGAAAACAACATTTCTGAACTCGATGTCTTTGCCTACCGCGCTGCACTCCTTGGTTCCGTTGTTGTCCAGTATTTCATTGTCCATGTCCATTATGTCAAAAAAACGTTCGGCCGCTGTTATGGAGTTCTGTATGGTGTAGTTTTCCTGATTGATTTTCTTAAAGGGCTCAAACATCATGGCGAATGCCGCAATGAAGGAGAAGAATGTGCCGGGGGTTGATTCCCCGCTGATTACCTTTGAGCCGCCGTAGTAAATTATGACGGCAAGCGCCAGCCCCGATATAATATCCATGAGCGGCGAGCCGATGGCGGCGACTTTGGCTCTTTTTATCTGATAGCGGGTTTCGTGATCGTTTTCCTTAGCGAACTTGCCGGACTCAAACTTCTCCATGACAAAAGCTTTTACAACCTTTATCCCTGAGAAGGATTCCTGAAGCACTCCGGCGAGAGTTCCCATTTTTTCGTGCCCTTTGGAGCTGTATTTCTTGGTTTTTCTGCTTGTTTTTCTGATCAGGATCATCATGAAGGGGATGGCGGCGAGGCCATATATCCCCAGTTCTATGTCCTGATAAAATACTATGCCTATGAGGAAAACAACGGTGAAGCTGTCCTTCATCACGTTTATCAGAGACGGGATTGCTGATTTCACCTGGTTTATGTCGTTGACTATTCTGGACATCATGTCCCCTGTGCTGTTGTTGTCGTAATAGCTCATGGGGAGGCGGATCATTTTTGCATAGAGATCATAGCGCATCTCCTGCACGACTTTGAGGCCTATTTTCCTCAGCAGATAAAGCTGAAGAAAACGGAAAACACCCCTTATCAGAAATATGGCGGAAACCGCCACAGGGATGACAACAAGCATTTCACTGTTCCGGTTTATGAAAATATCGTCCAGAACATGCTTGAGAATATATGCGGAAGCGCCGTCCGTTCCTGCCACGAAAAGCGAGGAAACAACAGCGAGGGAGAGCAGGAAGAGATGTTTTCTGAAATATGCCCAGATTTTTTTAATAATATTCATAACGCCTCTTAAAAGCGTCATAATAATAGGAAACGGCATCAGCCGCAATGATATATTTTTAGGGGAAGGTTCAACCCCCTGTCGTCATTTGCCGGCAGGCAGGGGGCACTGTAAATGTTAGCGGCTGTGTCCGCAGCTGTGTCCGTGACCGTGGTCATGATCGGATGAGCAGGAAGCGGAGACCAGCTCTGTGAGCGCTCCTTTTCTGAAAGCTTCAAGATTTTCCTGCACAGTGCCGCTGACAGCCTGATAAACCTTTGTGCGGAGACTGTTGAGCTTGGATACGGCTCCCGCCCCTATGCCGCCGACCACAACAGCGTCGATGCTTTTTCCGGCGAGAGCAAGTGCGGGGTTGCATGCTCCGTGCACATGGTTCAGATCTGCGTTGTCAACCATGCTGACTGCGCCTGTTTCACTGTCTGCCACTATGAAAGCGGGAGCGGAACCGAAATGTCCGTACACTCTGCTTTCAAGCCCTTTGTCCTGTGAAATTGGGAAACAAATTTTCATGCTCTTTACCTCCAATGGTTTAAAAGAGATGTTATGAGCATATGATAGTATCATCTGTGTAAAAAGAAAGTAAAAAATAAGAATTTACTTTAAAAAAGTTTATGTTTTTTATACTTTAGAAACTCACGACTATTAAACAAAGGCGGCAGAAGATTGTTTTTCCCCATTAAGGACAACGTACCCTCAAGAACCTTTCCGTTTGTAAACTGGCTGATAATTCTTGCCAATATTGCTGTGTTTATCTATCAGCTGGGTCTGGGGTATGAGCTTAACTGGTTTGTCTATGAATACGGGCTTGTTCCAAAGAGGGTCACGCATTATGAGTCGATTCTGGGTGACAGCGTAATCCCTTTCTTCACCCATATGTTTATGCATGGCGGGTTCTTCCATATTTTCAGCAATATGTACATTCTCTTCATTTTCGGCGACAATGTGGAGGACAGGCTGGGTCATGCCAGATACCTTTTCATGTATATCCTCTTCGGGCTTTTTGCGGGTTTCAGCCAGTTTCTTCTTTCTTATGAATCGCTTATCCCCATGGTCGGTGCAAGCGGCGCTGTGGCCGGCGTTATGGGCGCATACATGGTTTTTTATCCTAAGGCGAAGGTTAAGTCGCTTCTGATCATAATTATTTTTATAACATTCGTGGATATCCCCGCCGTGTTTTATCTGCTGTTCTGGTTTTTCATTCAGTTCATGAACGGAGCGGTTTCAGTGGGATATGACGGCGGAGGGGTCGCATGGTGGGCGCACGTGGGCGGTTTTATCATCGGCCTTCTTTACGCTGTGCGCTTTAAAAGCAGAGAACAGGAAGTTTATATATAAACAGGAGCAATATATATGTGTTTGGGTTTTCCCGGAAAACTTATTGAAATGGATGATTTCAAAGCCGTTGTGGATATTGACGGCACAACAAGAGAGGTTTCTCTCATGATGCTGCCCGATGAGGTGGTGCTGGGGGATTATGTTATGGTTCACGCAGGTTTCGCCATCGCCAAGATGGACCCGGAAGAGGCTTTGAAGACCCTTGAGGCGCTGAGAGAGTTTGCTGATATGCTTGATGAGGAAGGTCAGCTGTGAAATTCGTGAAAGACTTCCGCGACAGAGAGCTCGCGGAAAAACTGCTCACAGCCATAAACCGCGAGGCGGATTCATCCCGCGTTTACAGATTTATGGAAGTATGCGGCAGCCACACAATGGCGGTTTCCCGTTTCGGTCTGCGCAGCCTTCTTCCGAAAAATATAGAGCTTGTCTCGGGCCCCGGCTGTCCTGTGTGCGTAACCCCGCAGTGGGAGATAGACGCGATATTTGAAATAGCCTCAAGGGATGACGCAACCATTGTTACCTTCGGGGATATGATCCGCGTTCCCGGCAGCAGGGGCGAGAGCCTCCAGAAGCTCAGGGCGGACGGAGCGGACATCCGCATAGTTTTTTCTCCGCTGGATACGCTGAAAATAGCGGAAGAAACAGGGAAAAACACAGTGTTCATCGGCATAGGCTTTGAAACCACAGCACCCACTGCGGCGGCTCTGGCGAAGACAGCCAAGGAACTGGGCAGAACGAATGTCTTTGTTGCGCCGTTCTGCAAGACAGTGCCGGAGGTTATGGATGTTCTCCTCGCGGACGACACGCTTGAGATCGACGGCTTCCTCTGTCCCGGGCATGTTTCGGTGGTGACGGGGCTTGATATATACAACGCAGTGACGGCGCAGAAGAGAAGCGCGGTCGTCACAGGGTTTGAGCCCCTTGATATACTTTCATCCGTCCTTGAAATGGTGCGTCAGCACAACAGGGGAGAGTACGAGGTGAAAAACTTTTATACCAGAGCGGTTAAGAACGAGGGGAACACAAAGGCGCAGGCTCTTCTGAAAGAGGTTTTCTATCAGGCAGATACCGACTGGAGGGGTCTGGGACGGATTCCGAAAAGCGGTCTCCGCTTCAGGGACGAGTACAAATCCGCGGATGCGCTTGCGAAATTCGGCATAAGTGAAACCGGAGTGACCGATCTGAAAGGCTGTAAATGCGGGGATGTGCTTAAAGGAAAGATGAAGCCCTCCGCATGTCCGATGTTTGACAACGGCTGCACGCCACAGAACCCTTACGGTCCCTGCATGGTCTCTTCCGAGGGCTCATGCTCTGCGTATTACAAATACGAGAGATAGAATTTTCTGATCCGTTTTAAGTGCAATAAAAAACACCCGTAATTCGTCATTCTGAGCGAAGCGAAGAATCTCAACCTGTTTCTGAGATTCTTCATCCTACGGATTCAGAATGACGCTTACGCAGAGTTACTTTGAGGAGCGTCAGCGACGCTCCTTCCTTCTAATCACTATTCTGGCCATTCCCGCAAGTGCGAAAAGAGCTATTGGCAGGTTGGCGCTTCCGCCAGCGGAGCATCCGCCTTTGGGTTCGCCGCTTTCGCCGTTTCCGCCGCCGTCAGTATCGTCATCGCCGTCATCCGTTCCGTTGTCAGATGAGGAGCCTGTACCGCGTCCTGTGACGCTGAAGCTTGTTGATATTCCCGCGTCAGTGCTTATGCTCACTGTTCTTGTCACAGCCGTTGCGGAGGAAGGAGTATAGCTGATGTAGAACACTGCTTCGCTTCCTGCGTTGAGAGTGTAGGGCAGGACAGGGCTGTTTGCGGTGTCAAATGCGAAAGGCGCGCTTACCTGTACGCCGTTGATGTTGTAGCCTACCTGTCCGTTGTTTCTTATTCTGAATGACTGGCTTGCTGTTGTTCCCACGGTTACATTATCAAAATTAAGCGTATTGCCGGTCAGGTTGGGTATCTCAATTGATGCCTGCTGTGCAGTTCCAGTGAGGTATATTGTTCTGTAGCCTGCGTTTGATACAATTTCAAAGCTTGTGTTGAATGTGCCGTTTGCAGTAGGGGAGAAGGTCACGTTGTATGTCTGCTCCGTGTTGGGGTTAATTTCCTGATAGTTGTTATCGCAGGCGCTGAGTTCCGCAGGAAGATTAACATAGGAAAACGGTGCGGATATTGAACTGAAGCATTTCAGCCTGAGTACATCATCACCTGTATTTCTTATTTTGAAGCTTTTTTGCAGAGTTGCGGATGTGTTTATAGTGCCGTAGCTTATCTGCGCAGGATTCAGTATTGAGCCTGATTCGCCGTAAAGAGTTATCTGCGGCTGACCCAGTGCATAGCGTATGGCGTATATGTCGGAACCGCAGGGCTGAGCTCCTGAGCCGCAGGTGCTTGTTCCGAGATTTCTGGCATCTGCCCAGACAGAGATGAATGTCTGGCTGAATGCGTTATAGGCGGCAGAGGGGTTCTGCTGGTTGTACTGGTTGGTGGTGAGGGGGAAGTTGCTTCCGCTGAGCGAACCTGCTCCGTTCACAAATTGACCGAAGACATCAATGTTCTCAAGGGATGTCGCTCCTGTTCTGGCATCTGCCCATGTTACAAGGAAGCGTCCGTTGGTGCTGTCGTATGTTATGTTGGGGTTTGTCTGCCCGTGCTCAACTGTTTCGTAGTTGAAGCCTATCTGGAAATTACCGGAATATAAGCCGCCGCCGGAGTACAGGATCTGTCCGAAAATTTTCGGTTTGACGCTGGTTTGGTGACGTTCCCATGCCACAAGGTATCGCTGTGTTGTTCCGTCGAATCCTATGGCGGGGTAATGACTGGCAAATTCAGTTCCTGTGTTCACTTTTTCAGTTATGCCGTCTCCCGTGAGGTCTGAGTCGTGGATGGCGTATATGTTGCTTACTGTGTCAAGGGATGTTTCTTCCCATGACATTTCGATTACACCGTTGTTGTCTTCGCATTCCATTGTATATGTTCTTCTGATTGCTTCGAAAACCACAGTGCACTCACCCGTGAGGTAGCTGCAGGCTATATCGGGGTTCTGAAGGCTGAGAAAATCTTCCACCTCTATTGTTTCAGGGCTCCAGCCGAGATTTGTGCTGTCTGATATTCTCATGGTGGTGTAGCCGTCGGTCAGCTTGCCTGTTGTGTCCTGTGTATTTGCCAGATCTGCCGCAAAGGGAGAGGCGTTTCCGAGTGATGCTGCGGGAACTTCCGCAAAGCCTATATATGTATTGCCGTCTGCAAGAACCTGAGTGTAGGTTGCGGCGGGAGTATTAAGGCACTGATGTCTTATAGTGTGTTTGAGTGCTCTTTTTTCAATCCAGACGAAGTAAAATGTATCGTTCTGGGAGTTGTATCTTACTACGGGCTTTACCCTTGTAGTAAGTCCG
>JBFWJG010000002.1:0-88268 GCA_050253335.1 Deferribacterales bacterium
CTCTTCCGATCTTTTTCTTAACATCGTTCATGTTGTCATAAGTCCACCATGAGGTGGCTATCTGGTCATGCGATGAGTGGCAGGATTCGCAGTTCCTTGCCTTGCCTATGGAGTGGCTCATTTTGTCCATCTGAATCCATGCAAGCATCTTGCCGTTCTTTTTCAGCTTGGACGTGCCGTTCATGATGTACATATCGTTCACTTCGTCCGGCTTTCTTTCGACTGTGAAGTCCTTCTCGCCGAGTCTGGCATTCCCTTTTACAGTCATGGGCTCTATCTCACGGAGGATAAGCTTGTTCACCTTTTTCACATCCTCTTTGATGTTCAGTACGGCCATGGGATAGGGCTTCATGGGTATCCACACGCCTCTTTCGGGATGCTTCACAAGCGTGGGCATGCTTCTTGTGCCGTAATATTCTTTATGCTTGGTCAGCGCCTTCACCTGCCCTTCCTGCTTGCCGGGGCCCCAGAAGGTGAACTGATATGCGCCTACAGACTGAATGTGGCAGGATGTGCAGTCCACATTGCCGTGATCCTCGCTTTCAAGAGCGGCCTGATAAATATCCTCATGGCAGCTTTTGCAGGATTCGCGGGCGGACTGGGAACTCAGGTGGCCGTAGTTGTGGTTTTCCATTTTGTGGCAGTCGTTGCAGGTTACGCCGTTTGCCATGTGCACATCATCCGGAAGCTCGTTCACGGGGAAAGCGAACGCGCCCCTCATGTAGCCTGCGCCTCTTCTCCTGTCCATGGGTCCGGCGTGACAGATTGTGCCTTTGCCGTTGCCGTAGCATGAAAGGGGTTCGGGATCTTTTTTAAAGGTGTGGCGGGCGTTTGATGCCTTGTAGCCCTGATAGTGGCAGTCGTTGCAGCTTGCGTGGCACTGGTTGCAGTTTCTTGCGGATGCATCGCTGTGCGCCTTCGGGTATTCCACGGCAAGCTCGCCGCTGATAGCCTCATGGTTGTCGCCGAACCATGCTCCGCAGTTCTGGGGGCCGGGTTTCAGATCGCTGAAGTTTTTGTATCCTCTCTGGAACTTGTTCTGCCCCATGCCGGAAACATTATACTGCTTAACCTCGTTCTCGTGGCATTTTCCGCAGGTCTGTTCAGCAACGGAAGGGTCATATGCCATGGTTTCGGGGTCGTGGTCATGGTAGAAAAGCTGTGCGAGAACGGCTATTCCCTTCTCCTTTGCTTTTTCGGGATCGGGCTTTCTCATAAGGTATGCGAAGGGAACTTTTCCCTGAGGCTGAATGGGATCGTAATTTGTGATGTCTCTGCCCACTGCCTGATACTTGTGGTTTTTGCCCACAGCAGCGTAAAAGGGGCGGGGCATTCCCTTGTGCGCCTCTTCCGCAGTCATTCCGGCGGGATTGCCGAGGTGGCAGTCCTCACAGGCGACTTCGCCCATGTTAACTTCCTTTTCAACCTCCGCAGGGTCGAGATAAAGCTGGGGATAGCCGAGTTTTTCCATCTCCGCCTTGCTTCCGTGGCAGGCGATGCAGGATGATTCCGCAGCCTGCGCGGCGCCGAAGCTGAAAAGCATCATAAGACAGACTATTATAAGTTTCTTCATAAAATAAACCTCCGTGTATGCTGTCATCTATTGAGCAACACCCATGCCACGGAGGCAGAAAACATTATGGAAGGAATTTATCTGATTTAATATGTATTTACGGTTTTAGCAAAGGCTAGTTTTCCGCTAGGAATCTTGCATTATGCAAATGCCGTTTCTTGCAATTTGCAAAAAACCTCACCCTATGCCGTATTCCTTGAGCCTGCGGTATATGGTGGAGGCGTCTATGCCGAGAATTTCGGCGGCTTTTGTCTTGCTTCCTCCGGCTTCGCTAAGTGCGGCCAGTATATGCTCCCGAACGACATCGTCCAGCTTTCGGGAAGTGCCCCTTCCCGCCGGATCAGGCATATGGAGTGACGCAGGGGATATTATATGCCCTGTTTCCAGTATCACAGCCCGTTCTATGATGTTCGAGAGTTCGCGGACATTGCCCGGATATGAATAATTTTCCAGAAACCTCACGGAATCTGCCGAGAAGCCCTCTATCTTCGGGTTTATGTGGCGGAACCTTCCGAGGAAATACTCCGCCAGCGGCATTATATCCTCTTTTCTTTCCCTTAACGGCGGAACCCTAATCTCCACCACGTTCAGCCTGTAATACAGATCCTTGCGGAAAGTGCCGTTTTCGGCCTCCTCTGCGGGATTGCGGTTGGTGGCGGCGATGAAGCGGACATTTGCCGTTTTCTGCTCCACTGAGCCTAAGGGGTAGTAGGTTTTTGTTTCTATGAAACGCAGAAGCTTTGACTGCGAAGGGAGGGGGAGCTCGCCTATCTCATCCAGAAAGAGTGTTCCCCGCTCCGCAGCAGACACAAGCCCGCGCTTATTGGAATCTGCTCCGGTGAATGCCCCCTTGCGGTAGCCGAAGAGCTCGCTCTCGAAAAGCTGTTCCTGCATATTGCCGCAGTTGACGGCCACGAAGGGCGCAGTTCTGCGGGCTGATACGCCGTGTATGAAGCGGGCGATGATCTCTTTTCCGCTGCCTGTTTCCCCTGTGATGAGCACGCCGCTGTCCGCCTTGGCGGCACGGGCGGCAAGCTGCATTATCTCTTCAAACTTGCGTGATTTATAGACGGGTGCGAAGCTTCCGGCGCTCTGTCTTCCAAAGTCTATGAGGGTTCGGATCTGCTCCAGCTTTTTTATGAGAATGTCCGGATCAACAGGCTTGAGTATATAGTCGTATGCTCCGCTTTTTATGGCGTTGACCGATTCGGTGACGGTTCCGTAGCCAGTCATCAGTATCAGGCGCACTTCGGGCATCTCCTCACGCAGGGCATCCAGAAGCCCGAAGCCGGTCATCCCCGGCATACGCACGTCAGAGACCACAGCGTCCGCACCGGAGCTTTTAATATGCGCCAGCGCCGCTTCCGGCTCATAAAACGCGGTAACGTTAAACTCGTTCTCCAGGCTCTTTTTCAGAAGCCCGCAGAGTGTTCTGTCATCCTCAACTATCACTACTTTCATTAAATTCGCACCTTACCGCAGTCCCTTTCCCTTTTTCGCTTCTCACGCTGATTTTGCCGCCGTGCTCGGTGATTATCCTGTGAGTAATGGAGAGCCCCAGACCTGTTCCCTTGTCCGGCGATTTTGTCGTGAAGAATGGATCGAATATCTTCTCCAGCTTTTCAGGCTCAATGCCGCCGCCGTTGTCCTCTGTATCAAGAATAACCTTTCCGTTCTCCCTGAAAAGGCGGAACACCACCCTTCCGGACGGGAAAACAGCGTCCACCGCGTTCACTGCGATATTGAGAAAAGCCTGATTTATCAGTGTCCGGCAGCCATCAATATATGCATCCTCAAGCTCGGTTTCTATAACCACTCCGCCGCCCGCCCGCATGAACCGCACAGTTTCGCCGACAATTTCCTTCAGGTTCAGCCGCTCCTTTGCGCAGCTGTCATAACCGTCCGCCGCAAGACGCTTCATGGAGGCGATGATTCCGACACACCTTTCCGCCTGAGCTTTAACCGCCCGAACCTCGTCAGTGGAGCCGCATTCCTTTTCTATGATCCCCGCCGCAAGGAGGATGGAGTTCAGCGGCGTTGAAAGCTCGTGGGAAACTCCTGCGCTGAGTATGCTAAGTGATGAAAGCCTGTCTGCAAGCTCCATCCTTTTCTGCGCCGTTTCCCTCTCTTTTATATGATTCCGCAGAGATACCGCCATTTCCTGAACCTTGGCGGCTATGTCCCCCAGTTCGTCCGTGTAGTGCTCTTTTATCTCGTAATCCAGATTTCCCCTGCCGTAGTTTTCCAGAGCCTTTTTCAGCCCGCCCAGCGGTTTAAGGAACTTTTCCGCGAATATGAAGGCGGTGAGAACTGCCATAAAAACAGACAGTGAGAGGACGAGTATGAACCCCGTTTTAAGAGCGCGGAGATTGCGGAAGGCGTACTTTGAGTCGATCACAGTGCAGACTTTCCATGAAATATCCGTCCCTTCGTAGGGGTAAACCGTTGTGTATCCGAGGAAATCGCCGTTTTTCAGGCGGATTATGCCGTCCAGCCCTTTGATTACTTCATCAAAGACATCCGCTCCGTAAACCGTCTGGAAGCGGTGGTCATGCTGCATCTGGTTTGCGAATTCGTAGCTCTTGTTTTTATGAAAAAGGAAAATTCCGTGGCGGTCGGGGTTGATCTTGTTTTTCTCCACTATGAACGAATGACCTTCATTGCGGTTCAGCCTGTTCACCACCTCGCCGAGGCGTTCGCCCCAGTAGTTCACCACCAGATAGCCCGCATGTTCGGCTCCCGCAAAGTATGGAACAACAGTGCGGATCATGGACGGGCAGAAGCTCACCGCATCGGGAAGAAAGCCCCGTTCAAACTTGCTGAACAGAATCTCCGGCCTGTCAAGCTCAGCCGCATCCTGTATGAAATCCTTGGAGGAAATATCTATGGGTTCGTAGTCCGCTTCGCCGGAAAGGTTTTCGCACTCACGCATGAAAACCTGAATCTTCCCATCCTTATCCACAAGGCGTATCGCCTGAACCTCACGGATATTATTGCAGTAGTCCATGAAAAGGGTTTCGGCGCGTTCCTTCCCCTCGCCGTGGAAAATGAAGCGGCTGTTGACGGGATTGGCGTAAAGTCCGTAGGTTACGGAGCGGATATGCCCCAGAAAGTCGGAAACGGTGCGTTTGTCCGCACGGAGAAGCTCGGCTGTGCGCTTCTGTATTTCAAAAAGCACAGCCTTCTGCGACTGCGAATAATAAACACCTGTGGAAAAAACAAGAACCACTGTGACAAGAATGCTGATCCATACCGCAAGTTTTTTGCTCATGGATGAATGATAATCCCATATGATGAATTAAGTCAAACCGATAAAAAAGACTGCGGAAGGGGGGCGGAGCTTTTGCTTCTGAGAGAGGAACTCATGCTTCTGCTCCGCCGCCCTGAACCCGCCTGCGGATGCTGCGGCAGAAGAACCCCCCGGTTCCCGCC
Source organism: Deferribacterales bacterium (assembly GCA_050253335.1). Classification (GTDB taxonomy): domain Bacteria; phylum Chrysiogenota; class Deferribacteres; order Deferribacterales; family Geovibrionaceae; genus Geovibrio. The sequence goes on from JBFWJG010000002.1 coordinate 5,006, forward strand.
GATTAAAGTATATTTTAAATTATCACCGGAAGAAGCCAGCACAGGAAAAGAGCCGGAGGCTGTCCCGGAGGTCCCCAGGACATGCCCCGCCGAGGCTCTTTTTTAACCGCCTGTTGTCCCTGCTGTCGGCCAGTGACGTTTTATCAGCCCAAACGTTATCTTTTGAATTACATAACGCATATCGTTATATAACCTGACAGATAACGATGGTCAAGAAAAAATTAACGGAGTCGGGGGGAATTTTTTAACCAATGTTTCAGGAGAGGAGATGATCGAGAAGAATTTTAACGCCTATGAGTATCAGGATTATGCCGCCGAGTGCCTCGACCTTCTTCCCTAAGCGCGCCCCTATGCGGCATCCGTACACAGTGCCCACCACAGAAAATGCGGCAGTGACAACCCCGATGAGGAGCGCGGGCTGAAAAATGCTCACATTCACGGCGGCGAGGCTCACGCCAACGGCGAGCGCATCTATACTGGTCGCAACGGAGAGAAGAACAAGGCTCATCCCTTTTGTGGGATCGCCCCGGACCTCGTCCCCGTCATCGGCGCTGAAAGCTTCTTTCACTGCCTTGAGACCAATGGCTGCGAGCAGACCGAAGGCTATCCAGTGATCCCATGAGCTGATGTATCCGCTTACGCTTCTTCCGGCGAACCACCCGATAACGGGCATAAGCGCCTGAAACAGGCCGAAGTGAAACCCGAGGCGGAATATCTGCCGGAAAGAAACATGACACAAAAGAACACTGCATGCTATAGACACGGCAAAAGCATCCATGGAAAGCCCCACGGCAATCCAGAAAACCTCGAAAAAATTCATGCGGACCTCACGGGATTTTGCGGGTTAAGAATAGGCGATCAGGCGGAATCTTTCAACCCCTTAAAACCGCGCCGCGCGGCACAGGGCAGAAATAATCCGCCTGACATATATGATAAATGCGTCTTAAAAACTTATTATCTGCGGCACTTAGGGCATACGCCGAAGAGAATGTGGCTCCTGTTTTTCAGGGCATAGCCGTATTTTTTCGCTATTTCATCCTGAGCTTCACGTATTTTTTCATCCAGAAACTCAACCATGGCGCCGCATTTTTTGCAGATAATGTGATCGTGGGGTTCTTTCCCGATTACGCTTTCATAACGGACAGAACCGTCATTAAAGTTGAGTTCGCGGGCTATTTCCGCATCAACAAAGAGCCTCAGTGCGCGGTAGACAGTGGCGTGGCCTATGCTTGAGTCATGCTTTTTGAGGGCTTCGTAAAGCTCCTCCGCAGTTGTGTGCTTGCCGAGTTCGATGAAAATGCCCAGAATGGTTTCCCTCTGGCTGGTGGCGCGGAGCTTTTTTTCGGACAAATAGTCGGACAGCCTTTTCAGGGCTATGTTTTTTGCTTCTTTTTTCATAATAACAACCGTCTTCTTGTGTATTAAGACCGTGTATCAACAGTCTCTTTAAAAAACTTATTAGTTTTAGTAGAAATAATCAATATTTTTTTCATGTCTGCATCTTTCCCGAAATATTTTTTACTGACAGGTTTTTCTGCGCTTATCATGTTCACATTGACAAACTATGTTAATGGATTACAATATAATACTATACAACTGGGTTTAACCACTTTCGGGAGTGTTATATGTGCGGCAGTTTTATTGATGAAAAAGACACTGTGTGTCTTGCGGAAGCCAAAAAAGGCGAGAAATGCGAGATCGCAGGTTTCTGCAAATGCTGCGACAGGCAGTCCGTGCGCAGGCTGATAGATTACGGCTTCATAAAGGGGCGTACCCTTGAAGTGCTGGAAGACGCAGGAGACGGCAATATAACAATAGATCTGGAAGGAAACAGGCTCTGCCTTTGCGGAAGCCTCTCAAGCAAAATAACAATCACTCCGTGCAGACACAGACACGGCAGACACAAATAAGAAGGGAAAAATGGCAGATATAATAATCACGGCGGCGGCTGTGACGGCGGCGGTCTTCTACCTTTACAGATATTACTCAAAACCGGCGGACGGGTGCGGAGGCTCCTGCGGCGGGTGCAGTGCCGCCAAAAACGGATGCAGCGCCGCCGAAACGGCAGAACGAATCAGCTCCGGCGGCAGATAAGGCTATCTCAGATCCATCGTAAAAAAAGAATCGTCCATCCCCTCTATTACAAGTGCGTCCACAGGGCGGAGGCTGATCTTCTGCCCGCAGGCAACCATAACGTCACCCTGTCTGGTTCCGGTTATCCACAGTTTCCCTTTTTCACAGGAAAGGCTTGCGCTTTTTGCACCGTTAACTGACATCATTTTGTTTTTCCCCAGAGTCATCTTAAAACTTTTCACGCTCATCTCCGTGCCCTCCCTGATGTATTTTTATCTTTACCGTGAAGAATAAATATAATAAAACTGTACATAATAACAGTTACAGTTTTTTTGAAATGTATACATAACAGTTTTCCTGCGAGGCGTCTTATGGAGAAGCAGAGTGTTTTTAAATATGAAGAAGTTCAGGGACTGATAAGGAAAATCATCTCCGAAAACGGCCTGAAAGCAGGCGATAAGGTTCCCTCAATCAGGAAAATGAGCACGGATACCTCCCTGAGCGTCTCCACAATCATGAAGGCTTATGTTGAGCTTGAGCATCAGGGAATCCTCGAATCACGCCCCCAGTCAGGATTTTACGTCTCCGCCGACAACTCGATCCCCAGCCTTGAAATCTCCGCCGAAAAGAAAATAACCGTAGCCCGTGTTGACAAGTTCAGCATGATATACAATGTCTGCAATGCCATGGCGGATAAAAGCCTCATTCAGTTCGGCGGCGCGTCCCCCTGCATATCCATGCTTCCGTCCGCGGAACTTGCCAAAACCCTGAAGCACATCCTCAACCACAATCCTGACTTCAATTCCTTTGAAATTTTCAGGGGAAACGCCCAGCTCCGAAGCTGCATCTCAATGCAGATGCTTTCCGCAGGGCTGGAAATTTCGCCGAATGAAATAATTATCACCACGGGAACAACAGAAAGTCTCAGCCACATTCTCCGTGTGCTTTTCAAGCCCGGGGACTGCATCGTCACCGAATCGCCACTTCATTTCGGACATCTGCACACACTGGAATCCATGGGTCTGTATGTCATCGAAATCCCCTCCCGCCCCGAGCAGGGCATGGATCCTGACAGGCTCAGGGACGCTCTGGACAAGTACAACGCCAAGGCACTGCTTATCCAGCCGAATTTCAGCAATCCCATGGGCGGAATACTTTCCGATGAGGATAAAAAGCGCATTGTGGATATCTGTGCCGAGAAGAATGTTCCCATAATAGAAGACGATGTTTACGGAGAACTCTGCCATGAAGGGCACAGACCCCGCTGCCTGTCATCCTTCGACAAAACAGGAAACGTGATCTATGTTTCCTCCTTCACCAAAACAATCTCCCCGTCTTTCAGGGTGGGGTGGATCTGCCCCGGCAGATATTACAAGGAAGTGATGGACAAGAAGATCTCAACTGTTCTGGACACTTCCCGCCTGCTTCAGCTCGCCCTTGCGGATTATCTGCTCTCCGGCAAATTCAGCAGGTATCTCAACAGGGTCAGAAGGATGTACCGCAGTCAGGTTGCCGCATACCGTTCATATATAGGCGAATTCTTTCCGGAGGGGACGAGGGTCTCCAACCCGAAAGGGGGCTATATCCTCTGGATGGAGCTGCCGGAAAGCGTTGATTCCTTCCGGCTTTATGAAGAGGCGATGAAAGAGGGGATAGGCATAGTCCCGGGCTTTTTGTTCACTGCTCAGGACAGATACAGAAACTTCATCCGCCTGAACTGCGGCAGTCCGCTGGATAAGAAACACACACAGGCGCTGAAAAAGCTGGGAGCCATGGCTGTCAGGCTGGCAGGCGCATAAAAGCCTGAATCTGGCTCCTGTGAGCGAAACCGCTTCATTACAGTAAGGCGTTATCAGGACAGAGACTCTTCGCATACGCTCAGAGTGACCTTTATGGCGTGTCATCCTGAACGCGGTGAAAGATCTCATGCTAATCAGACCCCAAGGCTCAAACAGCTCCAAGGACGGTTTCAACAAAAAGAAAGCCTGATTCAGGCTTTCTTCCTTCTGAATATTCCCGTTGAAGCGTAAGAGTACAGTACAGGAACAACAATCAGCGTGAGAACAGTGGCAAAGGACAGCCCGAATATTATCGCGACCGCCATCGAACTCCACCATTCTGCGGTTTCAGAACCGATTTCCCACGCCAGCCTGCGGAAGCTGAAGCTTACTCCGGTTGCCATGGGCAGCATCCCGAGAATTGTGGTCACGGCTGTCAGAAGCACAGGACGGAGGCGTGTTCTGCCCGCTGTGCGTATGGCCTCATCAGGCTCCATGCCGGATGCCCGAAGCTGGTTGGCGTAATCTATAAGAACAATGGCGTTGTTCACCACAACTCCGGCAAGGGATATCACCCCCACGCCTGTCATGATAATGCCGAACGGCATACGCATAATCAGCAGACCCATCAGCACGCCTGAGAGCGAAAGCACCACTGAAGTGAGAACTATCCCCGACTGGCGTATGGAGTTGAACTGAGTCACAAGAACAAGAGCTATCAGAAACAGAGCAACTACAAAGGCTTTCTCCAGAAACGCCGTTGCCTTCTGCTGTTCCTCCTGCTCACCGGAATATTTTATGCCGTAGCCGTTCGGGAGCTCAATTTTTGCAACCTTCTGCATTATCTCCTGCAACGCGTCAGCGCTGTTGCGCCCCTCAACTCCGGCACTGACGGTAATAACCCTTTTGCCGTCCTTGCGTTTTATGGAGCCGTAGCCGGTTCCTGTCTCAACCTGAGCAATCTCTGAAAGGGGAACAGGATCCCCGTTCGAATTGGGAACAAGAAGATTGGCGATATCCGCCACGCTCTGTCTTCTGTCCTCAGGCAGACGGGCTATGATGTCATATTCCTCGTCCCCTTCCCTGTAAACCCCGAGCTTGTAGCCTCCGATCGCCGCCTTGAGGGTGTACGATATATCCGATGTGGAAAGGCCTAGAAGGGCGGCTTTCTCCCTGTCCACACGCACTCTTATCTCAGGCTTCGACTTAACAAGGTTGTCCTTGAGATCCACTATTCCGTAAACCTCCTTCACCTCAGCCTTAACCTGATTTGTGATACGCTCAAGGACGCTCACGTCCTCCCCGCCTATCTCTATGCTCACAGGGTCGCCCACCGGCGGCCCGTTTTCCTCTTTCTCCACTTTTATCTCAGCGCCGGGGAAAAACTGCAGTTTCTCTCTCAGCCTGTCCAGAACATCACTGCTTTTTCCTTCACGGTCCTCTTTCTCATGGAAGCGGATGCTCACCCTGCCGTGGTTTGAGAGCCTGCTTGAACCTTCCTCACCGCTGGGGGTTATGCCGCTGTCCGCTATGATGTATTTCACATCCGGCTCGGACATGACCATCTGCTCGACTATGTTCACATAGCTGTCCGTCACCTCAAGCCTTGTGCCTTCGGGAGCCTTGACCCCGACATACGCCCTTTTCGGCTGAGTGTCCGGAAAAAGCTCCACACCGCTGTTGAAAGCGCCGAAAAGAATAAGTATCACAAACATTCCGCCGAAAGCGCCCAGAACGGCAACCCATCTGCGGCGGAGGGCGAAATCAAGGCTTCTGAGATACATGCGCACGAACAGGGAGTCCTTTCCGTCATCCTCGTACGCCTTCTCCCTTTTATTTGACATGAAAACAGCGCATATAACCGGATTGAACACAAGCGCAACAAAAAGCGAGGAGGTGAGGGTGACTATCAGCGTAAGCGGGAGAAACTTCATGAACTCGCCCATGATATCCGGCCAGAAAAGCATCGGAGCAAATGCGCAGAGCGTTGTCACTGTGGAACTTATAATCGGCCAGCCCACTTCAGAGGCGGCGATGGACGCGGCCTCGTTCCGCTCTTTTCCTTCCTGTATGTGGCGGTAGATGTTTTCAACAATAACTATGGCGTTGTCCACAAGCATCCCCAGAGCAAGGATCAGGCTGAAAAGAACAACCATGTTCAGAGTTATCCCCATCACCTGAAGCACGGTGAACGAAAGCAGCATGGAGAAAGGTATTGCCGCGGCGACAAAGAATGAGCTTCTCTTGCCGAGGAACATGAACAGGACAAGCACAACCAGAACAAGTCCGGACATTATGTTGTTTTCAAGCTCCTCCACCATCATCCTTATATCATCCGACTGATCTTCGGTGATGGTCAGGTGAACCCCTGCGGGCACAAGGGTGCGGGCTATGTCAAGAATTGCCTTAACACGGTCGGAGACCTCGATTATGTTTTCTCCGGCGCGTTTTTTTATCTCTATGGAAACCGCCAGATCGCCGTTCAGACGGGAGTAGCTCTCTCTGTCCTCGAAAGTGTCCTCCACGTGGGCGACATCTTTCAGGTATATGGGCTTTCCGTTCCTCGCAAGAAGGACAAGGTTGTCTATTATGGCGGGGTCCTTAAACTCTCCGGGAATGCGCAGAAGGTATTTCCCCCCGCCCATGTCCATGGTTCCGCCGGGGATATTTACATTTTCCCGCTGAACCGCCGCGGCTATTTCGCTGAAAGAGAGTCCGTAAGCGGTGAGCCTTTCCTGATCGAACACAACGCGGATCTGCCTTTCGCGTCCGCCGTTGACAACAACCTCCAGCACGCCCTGAACGCTCTCCACCTCATCCTTGAGATCCTCTGCCACCTCTTTGAGGATATATTCCGGCACATCCCCGTGAACAGCTATCTTCATTATGGGAAATTCCGAAAGGTTTATCTCCATGATCATCGGATCATTTTCCAGATCAGCGGGCAGATCCCCCTTCGCCTGGTCAACCTTGTCACGAACCCACTGCATGGCGCTGTCTATATCGGTGTCCGCTATGAACTCCACAACTATTATGGAGGCGCCCTCCGAACTGGTGGCTCTTATCTCCTTGACATTCTTGATCCCTTTGAGCTTGCGCTCGACCGGAAGGGTGATGAGGCTTTCAATATCCTCCGGCGCGACACCCTCATACTCCGTTACCACCAGAACATAAGGTATGGTGATATCCGGATCGGACTCGCGGGGGAGGGTTATGTATGAATACATGCCGACGATTATGAACAGAATCATCAGCACAAAGACTGTGCTTTTCCTATTCAGGGAGGCGTCTGTGATAAGCATTTGCGCCTACTCCGCCTGAACAGGGGAACCGTCCGCCACAAACTGCTGACCCTTGACTATGAGCCTGCCGCCCGCGGAAAGACCTTCCTCGATCACTGCGCTGTCGCCTATAACTGCGGAAACATTCACGGGAATCTGAACTGCTCTGCCGTCTTTTTCAACAAAGACAACCTTCCCTTCCTGCTTGTCCACAACGCTGAAAACCGGAACAACGAAAACATCCTTAAACTCCCTGCGGAGAAACTTTGCGCGGATTATCATACCCGGACGGAGCTTTTCCTTCCCTCCGGTTATCTCTATCTTTACTCTGTATGTCTTTGTGGCTGCTTCGGCCTGTTTTGCCGTGTATATTATTTTTCCCCTGTACGAATCGCCGTCCTTATTCACCTGCGCCTCGTAAAGATCAACCTCCGCACCCTCGCTCAGATAGCGGATATCCTTCTCCGGCACATCGACTATAAGCCGCATCCTGTCCGTGTTCACGATGACAGCCACAGGATCCCCCGGGGCGACATACTCGCCGGCGTCAAGATAACGCCTGTCCAGCCAGCCGCTTATGGGGCTTTTCAGCACCGCTTTTCCGAGCTGTGCCTCGTTGTAGCGCAGGTCTGCCTCTGCCCTCTCAAAAGCGGCAAGCGCCTGATCATAGGTCTGTTTGCTGACGGCGTCACTCTCGTAAAGCAGTTTAGCGCGGGCATATTCCTTTTCGGCAAGAGCCAGAACGGCTCTGCTGTTGTCAGCGGCGGCTTTGTATGTTGATGTATCAAGACTTATCACGGGGGAGCCTTTGGTTATTTTTTCGCCTTCCTCCGCGTAGGTTTTTATCACAGTTCCGCCCAGATCAACAGAAACCGTGGCCGATTCCCAGGCCTCAACGGTTCCGGGCAGGGTAAACCAGTCAGGGATTGTTGTTTTTTCCAGAACCGTAACACGGACATCAGCGGGCTTTTCCTCGTTTTTGCGTGTTTCCGCCTGCTCAGGCTTCTGGCCACTGCACGCGGAAATTATTATACCTAAAAAAAATACAGTCAGTAATCTCATGGGGTCTCCATACAAGGGCAACTATGTTTCCAAAAGAATCATACACTTTTTTTGTCAAAAATAAGCCTGATTTTTGATGCGTATTCATTTAAATCTTCCGCGGTTTCCTCAATCTTCTGACGGCTGCGGCGTATTGCCGCTCCCTGAATATAGAGCCCGTAATCGCTGACAGGTTCAAAGCCGAATGTTTTGGCCTCTCCCTTCAGCCTGTGGCCGATGAATTGAATTGATTCGAAATCATCATTATCCAGCAGTTCCCTGATTTTCTGCGGCATCTGCTTCAGGTCTCTGAGGAACAGAGGCGTAACCTCGGCGAACTCCGGCCTGACATTCACCTCAATAAACCCGTCCTCCCCTTCCTCGGGCATGGAGGGCTTTTCGAGATGCCCGTTACGGAAAACAGCCATGGTTTGAAGAAGCGCGTCCCTGCTGAGGGGTTTTGCCACATAAGCGTCACAGCCGGCCTCAAGGCATCTTTTCGCCTCGTGCTCAAGGCTGTAGGCGGTTATCGCGATGACAGGTGTGCGCCCCCGCCCTGTGCCCGCCTCAAAAGCACGTATCTCCTTCGTGAGTTCATAGCCGTTCATACGGGGCATCTGTATATCCGTGAGCACCATGTCGTATCTGTTTTTTGAGAACAGCTCAAGGGCGGCGAAACCGCTGTCCGCGTAATCAACCGAACAGCCTGTTCCTTCAAGATAGGATTCGGTCACAAACCTGTTGTATTCCGAATCATCCGCAAGAAGAACTCTGTATGCGCCGAATCTCTCTTCAGGCAGGGGAGGTTCCCTCTCCGTTTTTTCCCCTTTCTGCGCTCCATCATCCGTCCGCGGGGAAGCTTCCGGCTCAGTCTTACTCTTTTTCGCAGAAAGACGTTTTTCCGCAATGCAGTTCAGCATAAAAAACAGAAGAACTCCGCAGAGACCCACAGCCGCAATGGCTGCATAGGCGGATTTCATGACAGAATCCCCCGCACCTGCGAAGTTGTAGACAATCTCCAGAAAATAAGTTTCCGTAAAGTTCCCTTCGGAGTCTTTGAGCCTGAAGGCTGAATATTCATACAGTCTGCCGTTTTTCTCCAGCTCCAGAACTCCGCCGTCCCGCAGACGCTCCGCCTCCGAGCTCTCAATGGGGAGCTCATGTCTGAAATTAAAAAGCGAAAATCCGGAGACACGGAACTTCGTGAACACGTCTATATTCTCGGTGTATACGCAGGAGGCGGTGAGCTCTTTGAAGAAGTCCCTGAAATAGTAGTCATAAACCTTTCTGCCGTGCTCCTCCGAGATGAAATCCTCAAGATACACGGCTGTTTCAACTATGTATGTGCTTCCTTTGGGGCTGTAGTATGAAAACATTGTGGGGCGTCCGGTGACCATGCCTATGGTGAGTCTTCCGTGGGCGAAGGCTCCTCTGCCGTAGAGATCCGTCAGGAACTCACCCAGATTTTTTCCGGCTCTGATGAGGTTAACCCCCTGTTCCTTGCGGTTTGAGGTGCTGAAAATCACTCCGTTTGAGTTGACAAGATAAATCTCGCCGATTCCGAGCCCGTCCGCCAGCCTGCGGAGAGTTTCAGGCTCTGCGGGGATACCCTTTGCGGCTGATTCGCCCAGAATAGCGTCAATTGCCGTCAGGGCTTTCTCAGCGCGCACCTCCATCTTGTCCGCCACCACCAGCATAAACAGGTCAAAGTTCTTCAGCTTGTCCCCGACCTGTGCGCGGACGGTTTTTCTCTGTCCGTCAATTATATGACGGATTGAGCTTTCCGCCTTGCGGAGTATGAAAGCAGACGCGGCAAAAACTAAAAGGAATGCAATGATAAAATTTAAAATAAAGGTCTTTCTTTTCACAAAACGGCTCACTTATCTTTAATTCTAGCATTAAATAAGCGTTTAAGCGAGAGCCTGAAGCAAAAAAACAGATGAACGGGGTCAGTTTTTTGAAACACTGCCCAGATATATGGCCGCCATTGCAAGCAGTGCGCCTGTTATATCGGTGAGGGTGACTGCCTTCGAGAAGATCAGAACCTCCCACACCCAGGAAAGCGTCGGCTGAAGCAAAAGCACAAGCCCCACCACGCTGAGCCTCACGGATCTTATCGCCCCTGTGATCAGAACCCAGCCCACACCCTGACAGATAAAGCCGTAGACAAGGAGTATGCCCAAATCCCTTGTGCTTTCAACTGCCGGATTTTCACCCATCAGAAAAACAGCGCCGAACAGATAAACAGCACTCGCCGCACAAGCAGAGGCTATGGAGGCTGTTTTGTCCAGAGGTCTGGCTGTCTGGGAGGACTTCTTGATGAAGATTGTGAAGCCCGCGTAGAAAACCCCTGCGATAAGACTTGCCGCAACCCCTGTGCGGAAATCCCCGCCGGAGAGGCTCCACCCCGGGCTCACTAGGAGATAAAGACCTGCCACAGCGAGAAGCATAGCAAGAAGCAGACGTCCGGAAACACGCTTTTTCTCCACGGCGACATCATAGGCGGCGAGAAAGAACACCTGAAAATTTGCCAGCAGGGTCGCAAGCCCGGGCCCTATATAATCTATTCCCGTGTGCCAGAATACCATGTCCGTTCCGAGAAGCACTCCGGCAAAGGCGGAGTAAATCATAGAGCGTCCGAAGCTGAAGCGGCTGCCGGTAAAAAAAGCCAGTGCTATGAGAAACACGGCTCCGAACATCATGCGGTAGAAACCGTTCACCACCGGAGCTTCCGTGGAGAGGCGCGCGAAGATAGAGGAAAAACTGATTATGAACGCGCCCGCCGTGAGACCGGCGAGGGGGTGCTTTGTCAGGCTTCCCAAAATCAGTTCCTTTCAAAAGACGGTATACGCTCCGTTCCGGTGCTGAAAAACAGACTGCGGAGGAAGAAGGCATAGGCAATAACAGCGGCTATCCCCGCTGAGGCGTAATAATACCCAAGAGGAGCAAGAAGCACCACTATCACCCAGTGAAGAAGGATGGTTTTGCCGGAATGGAGCCTTATGGGAAAGTCGTTGAACCTGCATATCACCGCGAGTCCGCTGAGGTTCCAGCCGTAAAGAGCGGTTATCCGGTGGAAGTTCAGCACCAGTGCCTTGTTTTCGGGGCTGTGCATATTGAGCGCGTAAAGCAGTATATAGGCTATCCCCGTGACCGCGGTAATCATAAGAAAGAATATCCCCGAAGTGAGGAACGATTTCTGCTGTTCCCTCATTCCGAGGGTGACATACATTATCAGCACATTGCACACGGCAATGAAAAGTATTGACGATACCACAAGCTCAAGCACAACAGATTCCATGAGGATGAACACAAAGAAGATGATGACACCCATGTTTATAACCCAGAAGCTCATGAGCTTGAGAAACCTCTTAAACGGAGTGCGCCCCTTGTGCATCAGCGTGAAAATAAGGCTGAAAGTTATCAGCGACAAAGGAAAGGAAAAACCTAGGAAGAATGTGTTCAGCGTGAGCTTTTCGAAGTCCAGCACACGGTAATATTCCTCGTTCACTATGGCGAAGGCGGAAATCAGAAGTCCGGAGGAGAGACAAAGCAGGGAGGCCTGATGAAACTTCACCGCGGTCGGAACCATAGTAGTGAAAAAGTCTTTGGGGAAAACTGAGAATTTTTTAATCCTGATGTATTCCACAATGGGAATCATGCACAGTGAGACAGCTATGGCAGGCGCATACAGCTCCATTGAGGAAAGAACGGCGTACACAAACGAGAGGACGAAGAATGTCTTCACCCTGATGCTGGGTGTCCCCAGCCCTTCCGTGAAATAAAGGACAATTGTGCCCCCCGTGCACAGATTGAACAGGAAAATATGAAGCCGCTCAAAGTGGTATTCCGGAAAAAAGTGGAACATATATCCGAAAAGTAGCGCGGCGGTCATCATTATTGAGAAAAGAAGCTTTATATTCCGTGTCATAATATTTTTCCGAGAAGATGCCTGAGAGCATTCTCAAGCCTGGGATAACCGAACTCATAGCCGGTGTCCGTCAATTTTTTCGGCTGAACCCGTGCTCCGCTCAGCAGAACCTCCCTGCCCATCTGTCCGTAAACCAGCCTGATGAGCCATGCGGGAATCCTGAACCTTGCCTTTGTGCCCAGCACTTTGCCGAGGGTGCGGGCGAACTCCTTCATTGTAACATGCTCGGGAGCGGTGAGGTTAACGGCGCCTTCAGCCTCTTCATTATGAATGCAGTGGGCAATTCCCCGCACAACATCATCCATGGCGATCCAACTCAGCACCTGATCCCCTCTGCCCGGCCAGCATCCCAGCCCCATGCGGAAAAACGGCAAGAACCTCCGCAATGCTCCGCCGGAAGGGGTAAGGGCAACGCCGATGCGCACAAAAACCACCCTCACGCCACGGTCAGCGGCGGGCTTTGCCGCTTCCTCCCATTTTCCGCACAAATCAGCTATGAAGCCTTTACCCGCGGGGGAGTGCTCGTCCAGAATCTCTGTGCCCCGATCACCGTAGTAGCCTATGGCTGATGCGCATATGAGCACGGGGGGCGGATTGTCCATCTTTGATATAAACTCGGCTATCAGCCTTGTGCCTTCCACACGGCTGTCCGTTATCTTTTTCTTTTTCGCTTTCGACCAGCGGCCTTCCCCTATGGGTTCCCCCGCAAGGTGAATCACAGCATCGCACCCGCCGAAGCAGTTGTCAATCTCGCAGGTGTCGGGGTTCCATGAAAACTCGAACTCGGAATCGCTCTGGCGGCGCACAAGCCTTTTCACGCTGTGCCCCTGTGTGGTGAGAAACGGAACCAGATACCGCCCCACCTGTCCGCCCGCGCCGGAAACAACTATATTAAGCTTCTCCGGCCTGTATTTATTCATGAAGCTGATGTCCCCTTCCGTCACCCTGTGGCGGTAGGCGAACATTTTCTCAAGTTTGGCGGTTACATATCTGCCCGCGATTATGTCGGACAGGGGAGAAAAGGGGAGTCTGTAGGTTATGCAGTCCTCAAGGGCGCTTCCCCCGCCGCACTCGAAAAAAACATGGCGGTGTTCCCACTCTTTGAAAGGGCCTTTTTCCATAACATCCGTAAATTCTTCGGGATAATTGTAGTTTTTGTGAAGCGCGTGCCACTCCGTGCTGAAAGGCCCCGCCTTCACCCTCATCCTCACGAACGAGCCGTCGGCTATTCCGCCTCTGCGCTCCAGAACGCTGACATCCTCCCAAGGAGGGACAAGACGGCCTATGGCGCCGTAACGCCCGTGCCAGTCGAAAAGCTGCTCTCTGGGGCAGTCAAAGGATTTTCTTTTCCTGAAAACAGCCATCAGATCACCTTAACCCTTTCAAGATACTGCAATAAGCTCGAAGCACGCTCCTTCAGCCCGTCCGCGTCCTCGGTTTCAGCCAGAAACATCATCTCCGCTCCGGCCGTGCTCACCTCATCCAGACCGTATGCTCCGCCTTCCCCTTTCATCCTGTGGGCAATAAGAGATATTTCCCCGAACGCACCTTCAGAAGCGAGGGAAACCACGGCTGAGCAGTTTTTCATCACATGTTCAATATAGCCCTGAGCATGGGGAAGAAGCGCTTTATCAACTTTTATAAATACTGTTTCCATATACTGCCTTTAGTTTACCAGAAACAAATCGGCCGAAAAACAGATTCCATTCGTTAAATTTTACTTAGCCTGAAAAGCTTTATGCGTAAAACAAAAAAATCGGCCTCCGGTTTACATTTTTAATAATTCAGGTTGACTTTCACCTCATGTTATATATATAAATATCCATATATAAACTAATGTTTATTCGGAGGAGAATATGGATTTATCATGGCTTGACATCTATTCAGAAAAGCTCAAGGCACTGGGGCACCCCGTGAGGCTGAAGCTTGTGATGGGGCTCATGGGTAATGAGTGCAACGTGACCAAAATATGCAAGGGGCTCAAAATCCCCCAGGCTACCACAAGCCAGCATCTGGCTATTCTCAAAAACAAAGGAATAATCAAAGGACGCAGAGACGGCACAAGCATCTGCTACAGCATAGAAGACGAAGCGATCAAAAAAATGCTCAAAATACTCATGGAGGAAACGGGATGCGATTTGGGAGACTGCCATCCGGAGGATTAATAGCCCTTCTCCTGCTTTTTTCAGCCTCCGCGCAGGGGGCTGAGCGTCTGGGATATGAACAGGGCAAGGCAAAAGCCCTCTCAGGCAGCAGGATGATCAAGGCCTATGAAGCGGACGCGGAAAGCGCGCAGTACCGCAGACAGCAGGCCATGGGCGGCTACCTGCCGCAGGTGACCCTGAGCGAAACATGGATGAATACTGACGAACCCTCAAACGCCGCTTTCGCAAAAATGGCGCAGGGGCGGTTTGACATGCAGTATTTCATGAGCGAACTAGCTGACCCCTCAGACAGAGTTACAAACTACAGAACAAAGCTTGAGATAGTTCAGCCGATCCTCGCCGGAGGACAGATACGCTACGGAGTGAAACAGGCGGACGCAATACACAAGGCGTCGCTGGAAACTGCCGAGAGGGTGCGCCAGAACACAATCTACAGCTTTAACAAGGCTTTCTTCGGGCTCGCTCTGGCGGATAAGGCGCTCTCCACCGTGAAGGTGTCATACGGCAGAACCGAAAAATACTACACCATGACAAAAGATTTCTATGACAACGGGCTGATAGTGATGAGCGACCTTCTGGTTGCCGAAACTTATCTTTTGATGAACGATCAGTCTGTGAAAGAGGCGGAGAAAAACCTCGCAGTCGCATCCAGCCAGCTCCAGAGGCTCCTTGATACAGACAGTGAAATAGCCGTGATATGGGAAGATCCGGGATTCAGCTTTGAGGAGAATGCGGATAAATACATCGCGCTGGCAGAAAAAGGAAGGCAGGATCTGAAAGCCATGGAGCAGTACGCAAAAACCGCGGACTATGAGCTTGAGAAATCAAAATCCGCATTCCTCCCTCAGGCGGGGCTCTTCGCGGACTATCAGCGTAATGACGATGAACTCATGGGTAATAACGGCGAAGGATACACCTTCGGCGCGCAGATAAGCCTTAACCTTTTCAAGGGCGGTTCTGACTACAATAAAATGAGGGCGGAAAAAGCGAATCAGCTCGCAATGCTCCACCGCATAGCCGACAAAAAGCTTGAGATAAAATCCGAGGTGAAGGAAGCCTACCACTCCGTGCTCGCGGCGGAAAAACAGCTTGAAGCGGCGAAAAAACGTGTGCAGAGCGCATATTCCGCACTGGAGATAACTGAAAACAGGTTCAAAGAAGGCCTCTCAAAGATCACCGAACTGCTTGACAGGGAAGTGGAACTGAGACAGGCAGAGCTTTCCCTCTACTTTTCGGAGTACAATCTGATTGTCGCCAAAGCCGGACTTCATTTCGCGGCAGGCATTCTGAAATAAAAAAGGTGTAAAATTAAAAATGAGAGCATCACTTCATTTTTTTGGTGCGCTCTAAATATCGTAAAATTTATATAAACTGAAATATGATTATTAAGGAGAATATAAAATGAAGAGAGCAGTCTTTCTTCTCGCTCTGCTGATAATGGCTGTTTCCTGCTCCGACAGGAAAACGGAGGAGGCGGCAAAGCCCGAGATACGCAGTGTTAAAGCTCCGGTCGCGGCGGCGCAGAAGGCCGAAGTACCGTCATCCAGAACATTTTCCGCCACTGTCTCAAGCGGGAAGACCGCCTTTGTGATCCCTAAGATTGTGGGCTATATAGAATCTGTAAACTTTTCCCCCGGCGACACTTTCAGGCAAGGGGAAGTCCTCGTGAGCATAAAAAGCGGTGAGCTTGAGGAGAAAAAACGCTTTGCGGAAAGCTCCGTAGCCGAAGCTGAAACAGGGCTAAGGCAGGCAGAGGTTAATCTCACCCTTGCGGAGAAGACATTTCAGCGTTACTCCAACCTGATCAAAAACAACAGCGTAAGCAGGCAGGAATACGACCAGATAGAGGCGCAGTTCAGCCTCGCTAAGGAGCAGGTGCGTCAGGCTGCGACAAAGAAGCGTCAGGCCGAGGCCATGTACGCCGAGGTGAACACCTATCTTTCATACACTCAGATACGGGCGCCCTTTGACGGCATAGTCCTCGAAAAGCTTGTGGATGCAGGCAACCTCGCCGCCCCCGGCAGTCCCATACTCCGGATAGGCTCCAAGGACACAGTGGTTTACGCATTCATAAACGAAAGCCTTTTCAACTCACTCAAAACCGGGATGAAGGCCACAGTTGAGGCGGAATCGATCAATTTCACCTGTGAAAGCGAAATAACGGAAATCAGCCCTGATATAGACTCCGCAACCAGAAACTTCCGCATAAAGCTCAAAGGAAACGACAGCTTTGTAACCGGAATGTACGTAAAAGTGATTCTCCCCACCGGAACGGGTGAGAAGATAGTCGTGCCCGCATCGGCAGTTGTTCAGCGCGGTCAGCTCTCAGTGATATTCGTTGTCAGGGACGGGCACGCAGACATGCGCATAGTAAAAACAGGGCAGACATTCGCCGAGGGCGTGGAGATAATCAGCGGCCTCAATGAGGGGGAAACCTACGTTGCTGACAATGCTTCATCCCTCAGAACAGGCGACAGAATAGAGGCTCAGTGATGAAACCCCATGACATAACGGAAGACAAGCAGAATTTTGCCTCAAAGATGGCCTCCGCCTTCATAACAAGCAAGATTACGCCTCTTCTCATAATAGCCACACTCTTCATAGGCATCGCGGCGGTCATCATGACCCCTAAGGAGGAGGAGCCTCAGATCACCGTTCCGATGATCGACATCATAGTCCCTTATCCCGGGGCGGATGCCAAAAACGTTGAGAAAACCATAACCGAGCCTCTGGAGGAGATAATCTGGGAGATTCCGGGTGTGGAATACGTTTACAGCACAGCTTCAAACGACATGGGTGTGGTGATTGTCCGCTTTAAAGTCGGAATGAATGAGGAAGAGAGCATCACCAACCTTAAAATGAAAATAGACAGCAATATGGACAGAATGCCCTACGGTGTTCTGCCTCCGCTGATAAAAAAGGAATCCATAGACGATGTGCCGCAGGTTGCGGTAACCCTCTGGTCCGAAACTCTGGATGCGTTTGAGCTCCGCCGTGTGGCGGCTGAGGCGCAGAAATATCTAAAGGAGGTTCCGGATGTTTCCAGAACATCCATCCTCGGCGGGTATAAGCGCGTTCTGCGGATCGAACCTGAGATGGACAGGCTCAAAGCCTACAGTCTTGACCTTTTCAGTCTGTTCAAAGCCCTTGAATCATCCAACAAGTCCCTGAACACAGGGGAGGTTGTGCAGAACAATGAGGTTCTCTACATAACAGCGGGCGGCTTCTTCAAAGACCCTGACGAAGTGCGCAATGCCGTTGTGGGAGTGCATAACGGAAAGGCGGTTCTGCTCAAGGATGTGGCAAAAATCACGGACGGAGCGGAGATCCCCTCCTCCTACACCCTCATGGGTTTTAATGAAAACATCTCCGCAGACAGGTATCAGGCTGTTACAGTCTCCCTCTCCAAAAGAAAAGGGAGCGACTCCGTGGTGGTTGCGGAAAATGTCCTGAACAAGCTTGAAGGACTCAAAGGCTACATCATCCCCGAAGGGGTGAACATAACAGTAACCAGAAACTACGGCGAAACGGCATACGAAAAGGTTATGACCCTCCTTGAGCATCTTCTGGGCGCTATACTGGCCGTTATAATCGTTATGACAATAACAATGGGCTGGCGCGCCGGAACAGTGGTTTTCGTGGCGCTTCCCGTTACCTTCGCCCTGACTCTGTTTGTGTACTTCATGCTGGACTACACGCTGAACAGGGTGACTCTTTTCGCCCTGATCTTCGTCACGGGGCTTGTGGTGGATGATGCCATCATTGTTGTGGAGAACATGGAGCGGCACTTCAAAATGTCCCGCAAAAACCTCCTGAAAAGGGCGGTCTACGCTGTGGGAGAGGTGGGCAACCCCACAATCCTCGCCACCGTCACCGTTATCGTAGCCCTTTACCCCATGGCATTTGTCCGCGGACTTATGGGCCCGTACATGAAGCCCATGCCCATAGGCGCCTCACTGGCTATGATCTTCTCCCTCTTTGTGGCGCTTATCATTACCCCTTGGCTGGCGTACAAGCTTCTGGGCAGTGCGAAGCACAAAGAGGACGAAGAGGAGCATGACGAAGAGGAATATATAAAAAATACAAGGCTTTATAAATTCTACAACCATATGCTGACACCATTCATGAACAGCCTCGGCAAAAGGCTTATACTGGGCGCAGTTGTGCTTGCCCTGTTTGCGGGGGCGTTCATGTTTGTTCCCGCCAAGCTGGTTGTTATGAAGATGCTCCCGTTCGACAACAAGAACGAGATGCAGATAATAATCGACATGCCCGAAGGCACACCTCTTGAGCAGACCACACTTGTGGCAACGGAAATAGGCGCTTATCTCTCCACCGTGCAGGAGGTTGAGAACTACCAGATATATTCCGGCACTCACGCCCCCATAAACTTTAACGGGCTTGTGCGTCACTATTTCCACAGAAACGCCCCGAACATGGCGGATATTCAGGTGAACTTCGCCGATAAAAGCATGAGAGATCTGCAAAGCCATGATCTGGCCAAGAAACTGCGAGGACCTGTGCAGGAGATAGCAGGCCGGTTCGGCGCGAATGTCAAAATGACAGAGGTTCCGCCCGGGCCGCCTGTTCTCTCAACACTTGTGGCGGAAGTTTACGGCCCTGACGCACAGACGCGGGCAGAAATCGCGGATCAGGTGCTCAAGGTATTTCACGACACCGAAGGCGTGGTGGACATAGACACATACGAAGAGGCGGACATGCGCCAGCTCAGCTTCACTGTGGATAAGGAAAAGGCGGCTCTTGTGGGTGTTTCCTCGGAGATGGTTTCCCAGACTCTGTACATGGCGCTCAAAGGGATGCAGGCGGGAATCCTCCACACAGGAACCGACAGGGAGGACGTGAGCATCATGGTTCAGCTTCCTCAGGCGGAAAAGAATGCCCTGAACAGCCTTCAGGACATACATCTTATCTCCATGACGGGCGCTCCTGTCTCATTGAGCGAGCTTGTGAGAATGCACGAGACAACAAAGGAAAAAGCCATTTACCATAAAAACATGCAGCCGGTCACATACATAACCGCCGATGTGGCGGGGGTTGAGGAAAGCCCCGTCTACGCTATTCTGAAAATGAAGGAGCGTGTGACGGAGATAACCCATAACGGCTCACCTGTGAGGCAGTACTGGACAAACTCCCCTGAGTTCACGGACGTACCCTCCGTTAAGTGGGACGGCGAATGGCAGATAACCTACGAAGTCTTCAGGGATCTGGGGCTTGCCTTCGCGGCTGTGCTTGTGATCATGTACTTTGTGCTTGTGGGCTGGTTTAAGTCGTTCGTAACACCTGTGATAATGATGATCCCCATACCGCTTAGCCTTCTGGGTATAATCCCCGGCCACTGGCTGTTCGGCGAGTTTTTCACCGCGACAAGCATGATAGGCTTTATGGCTCTGGCGGGGATAATGGTTCGCAACGCCGTGCTTCTAATCGACTTCATAGACCACGGCACGGCAAACGGCAAATCCCTCGAACAGGCGGTGATAGAATCCGGCGCAATAAGGACACGTCCGGTCATGCTCACCACAGTTACGGTTATGGTTGGCGCGCTGTTCATGCTGCCTGACCCTATATTCTCAGGCCTCGGCGTTTCGCTCATTACGGGCGCGTTCGTCTCCACTGTTCTTACCCTGCTGGTTATCCCGCTGGCGTATTACAGATACCACAGGCTCAGGGAGAGATTTCTGAGATAAAAACGCAGGTTTTGACAAAACCTCGCCAATGGTTATAAAAATCCCCCTCTGTCCCCCTTTTATAAAGGGGGAAGTCAATAAACATAAAGGAGTATGAATATGTCAGTTAAGTATATTTTAAGACTTGTACCGGGAATAATGATACTTGCGAGCCTCGCCCTCGGCGTATGGGTAAATCAATGGTGGCTTCTTCTTGCCGCATTTGTGGGTCTGAACCTGCTTCAGTCGGCATTCACCAAATGGTGCCTCCTTGAGGACATACTGATCAAAATGGGCATACCTAAAGAATAAGCTCCTCACAAAGCCTCCGCTCTCAAAAAAAAGACAGGGTGGGGGCTTTTTTCTTTTTTGCGCAAGAATCGGGTGGATGCGGTCGCTTTTTAAGTTTATTTTATTCCTAAGCTGAAAAAAGAGGCAGGCAGACCATGAACCATGCGGACTATTACCGGATAGAAAAAGCCATACGCTTCATAGAGCAGAACGCGGGTGAACAGCCCTCCCTGGATGACATAGCCGCTCACCTCGGGCTGAGCCCCTTCCACTTTCAGCGGATGTTCACCGACTGGGCGGGGATAAGCCCCAAGCGTTTTTTGCAGTGCCTCACCATAGAGACGGCGAAAAGGCTTCTGGATGAATCCCGCTCTGTGCTTGAGGCCTCAATGGAGGCAGGGCTCAGCGGGCCTTCCCGTCTGCATGATCTTTTTGTCAGTGTCGATGCCGTCACCCCCGGGGAATACAAGAGCATGGGGAGCGGGCTTGTTATCAGATACGGCTTTCAGCCCACCCCCTTCGGCATGTGCATGGCGGCTCTCACGGAGCGGGGGCTCTGCTCCCTTGCTTTTGCGGATGAGGCTGATGCAGGAAGAGAAACGGAAGACCTGAAAAACAGATGGCAGAATGCGAAACTGATACGGGATGACGGAGCTGTCGGGGAAACGGTTCAGAGTATATTTAATCCGGAAAAAGACAGCAGCATCAGACTTTTCATGAAGGGGACAAACTTCCAGATCAAGGTCTGGACGGCAGTTCTCCACCTGCCTTACGGCGTTTTCACGACATACGGCGGTCTGGCGGGGATGATCGGCTCGCCTGCCGCATCAAGGGCAGTGGGAACCGCGCTGGGGCAAAACCGCATAGGCTATGTTATCCCCTGCCACAGGGTGCTGAGAGAGACAGGCGCAGTCACGGGCTACCGCTGGGGCTCGGCACGCAAAAAGGCAATGATAGCTCTGGAAGCCTGCGTTAAAGACAGATAAGCCGCTGATTCCTGTTTACACAGCACTGATCCTGCCGTAATATCCGCTTATGAATATCATGAAATTCGATTTCACAATAAAAAACATAGCCATAGTAGTGGCGCTGGCGGTTGTGATCCTCCTTGTGATCAAGCTCCAGACCCTTGTGACCATATTCGCCGTATCCTTTTTTCTGGCTTATCTCTTCGACCCGCTCATCAACTGGTTCGAAGGAAAAAAGGTTCCGCGCTGGCTTTCCATAATCCTGCTCTACACAGTTGTAACATTCATAAGCGTGCTGTTTTTCGGCTCAATGATTCCGGTTATATATCAGGAGAGCGTTCATCTGGCGGAGGCTCTCCCCGCATATTCTGAAAAGCTTTTCAGCCTTGTGGACAGTCTCACCGACCGCTTCGGCATCGACATTTCCTTTGAGGATATCCAGAAGCAGCTTCTCCCTAAGCTGGCAGGAATAGGCGGTTCCGTTCTGTCCTCGGCGGAAGGGGTGATGGAGTCTGTGAACACTGCCGTGACCCTGCTTCTGAACATAGCGCTGATACCCATACTCACGTTTTACTTCCTGAAGGATTTCAGCAGTATAAAAGATAAAATGTTCGACAAGTTCTCCGGAACCTCAAGCATAGACTACCCCAAGCATTTCATGCATTTCAACTCACTCCTCAGCAGGTATTTCAGGGGTCAGGTGCTTGTGGCTGTGTTCCTGGGAATCTCCTACACCATAGTTCTGCTCATTGCGGGGGTTAAGCCTGCAATACTCCTCGGACTTATATCAGGCGTGCTGAGCATCGTGCCTTATCTCGGCTTTATGATAGGCTTCTCCGCATCGCTGATGCTTTCCGTTGTGCAGTACGGGGATTTTCTCCATCCTCTGATGGTGATTGTCGGCTTCTCCATAGTTCAGGCACTGGAGAGCAATTATGTCACCCCGAAAATTGTCGGTGAGTCTCTGGGGCTTCACCCCACTGCGGTTATCTTCGCGCTGATGGCGGGCGGTTCACTGATGGGAATAGGGGGGATGATCATCGCCCTGCCTGTCGCTTCTTTCATCAAAGTCGTGGGGGATGAATATCTCAGCCGGGTAAAACAGGACAAATCCTCTAAAAAGGCATAAAAAAAGGTCTGCCTCCCTAAGGAAGCAGACCCTGAACTTTTTTCATTATCTCAAAAGCTGTTACGAAACAGGAGCCTACTGCTTGATCTGTTTCATTACCTCTTCCACAAAGTTTTCCTGCTTTTTTTCTATGCCTTCTCCCATCTGGAAACGGGTAAAGGAAATGATTTTTGAGCCTTTGCCCGCAAGAAGCTGCTCGATTGTGACATCAGGGTTCTTAACGAAGGGCTGGTGAACAAGGCACACTTCTTTAAGGAGTTTTGCGACCTGACCCTTAACAATGTTGGGGATCATGTTCGCGGGTTTGCCCTGCTCGGCAAGCTTGGCGGCGAAGATTTCCTCTTCTTTTGCTATGTACTCAGGATCAACTGAATCTGAGTTGAGGAACTTGGGGTTTGATGCCGCAACATGAAGGCAGACATCTTTCGCAAGCTCGGCGTCTCCGCCTTCAAGCTCAACAACAACACCGATTTTACCGCCCATGTGGATGTAAGTTCCGATGTTGCCGCCTTCGCATCTTTTGAAGCGGCGTATGCTTATTTTCTCGCCGATTGTGGCTATTTTCTCGTTAAGAATTTCCGCAACTGTCTTGCCTTCGGTCTGAACCTGAAGAAGAGCGTCAACGTCAGCGGGGTTTTTATCTGTGATAACTTCGGCTATCTGTTTTGTGAAAGCGAGGAAATCAGCGTTTTTCGCAACAAAGTCGGTCTCGGAGTTGATTTCAACTATAACGCCGACACTTCCTTTAAGGCAGTCTGCAACAACGCCTTCTGCTGCGATTCTGCCTTCTTTTTTGGCAGCGGCGGAAAGGCCTTTCTTCCTGAGGAAGTCGATAGCCGCTTCCATATCGCCGTTGGTTTCGGAAAGAGCTTTTTTGCAGTCCATCATGCCTGCGCCGGTTTTCTCACGGAGTTCTTTTACAAGTGCTGCTGATATTTCTGCCATGGTGATTAGTCCTCATCCTTTATTTCGGGTTTTACTGAAGCGAGTTCTTTCGCGAGTTCCGCTTCATCAACAATTTCCTCAACGGGGACATCGTCAGCGCCTGCGCTTCTGATCTCTTCGATGAGGTTGTCCTCTCTGAGCTGTTTGCCTTCAAGAACAGCATCGGCGATTCTGACAGCGATAAGCTGGCAGGCGCGGATAGCATCGTCGTTACCGGGGATGGGGAAGTCAACAAGGTCGGGGTCGCAGTTGGTGTCAACTATGGCAACAACGGGTATGCCGAGTTTGTGAGCTTCGCTGATTGCGTTCTGCTCAAGTTTGATGTCTATTACGAACATAACATCGGGGATGTCAGTCATTTCTTTGATACCGCTGAGGTTTTTAGTGAGTTTTTCGAACTCTCTGCGGAGAACGGCCTGCTCTTTTTTGGTGAATCTGTTGATGTAGCCGCTTTCAAACATATCCTCAAGCTCTTTCAGCCTTGCGATACGTCCTTTGATTGTTTCGAAGTTGGTGAGCATCCCGCCCAGCCATCTCTGGTTTACATAGTAAGCGCCGCATTTGTCAGCCGCTTCCTTGATAGCTTCCTGAGCCTGTTTTTTCGTGCCCACGAAAAGGAACTTGCTGCCCGCTTTGGAAGCGTCTCTGGTGAATTCGTATGCCTGATTGAAGCACTGCACTGTTTTCTGGAGGTCGAGGATGTAGATGCCGTTTCTCGCGCCGAAAACATATTTGGACATTTTGGGGTTCCAGCGTTTTGTCTGGTGACCGAAGTGAACGCCTGCCTCAAGCAGGTTTTTCATTGAAATGTAGGACATGTGAGTCCCTCCTTTTTGTTTTTCCTCCGCCTGTTTTCCGGAAAGCACCTTGTTTAACAGGCACATGCCGCCGGAAAGGATGATCAGGCGTGTGAAATGGACTTGACTTTTAACATTTGCCATAGAAAAGATCAAGGATTAATGGGCGTTTCAGCGGTTTTTTTGTATAATTTTTTTCAACACGCCCCTTACCGCTTTACTAAGCAGTTAAAAAAACTTAAAACTGCCTTAAATGCAAGTGCCGGTTCTCAGAAACCGCACGCAAGGAGACGCCTGAATGTTCCCCTATCTTTTCAAAATAAGCTTTTTCGAACTCAGAATATACAGCCTGATGTACATCATCGGCCTGCTTCTCACCATATACTTCTCACGCAGAAAGGCAGAGAAGCTGGGCATTAAGTCCGAAGAGACGGAAAACTTCATCCTGTTCACCTTCCTGTTCGCCCTCATCGGCGCAAGGGTATATTACGTTCTCTTCCGCTGGGACTACTACGGCGGAAGCTTTTTCGAGATGATCGCAATCTGGCACGGCGGACTCGCCATACACGGCGGCCTGATAGCGGGCTTCATAGCCGCCATCGGCTTCTGCCTCTATAAAAAAATCAGCCCTTTCAAAATGGGCGACATCATCTTCCCCTGGCTTCTTCTCAGTCAGGGTCTGGGCAGGTTCGGAAACTTCGCAAACGGCGAGGCTCACGGCGTGCCCACACTTACCCCTCCGTCAATCATCTTCCGCGGGGAGAACGTCTTCCCTGAGTTCTGGGCGCAGGTGCTGAAAACGGCAGGGCTGAACAACAACCCCGAAAGCGTCTCCCGCCTGAAAGAGATCGCCGCGCAGTCGCCGGACGGGCTTGCGGTCAGCTTCATGGACAAGGTCTATTACATCAAAGAGTATTTTCCCTGGGGAATAAGCTTTACCAATAAATACGGCGCGGCGGCTTGGCGTGATTTCGGCACTCTGCCCGTTCACCCCACTTTCTTTTATGAAATGTTCCTCAACTTCATCGGCTTTGCCGTTCTGTTCATTATGTGGAGAAAAGACTCCAACATCGGCACCGGCAGAATCGTGGGCGGTTATCTCATAGCATACGGAATAATACGCGCCGCAGTCACTTTCTTCCGTGCGGATGATCTGATGCTGGGGCTGCTCCGCGCTCCGCACCTTGTGAGCGTTCTCATGGTGCTTGCGGGAATCGGCTTCATAATCAACGGACACTACAGGGCGAAAAAGCTCTGATCGTCTTTACAAAAGGCGCGGACAGCTTTAAACTTAATAAGAACTTTTATAATCCGGCCATAAAGCTATAAACAAATTTCACTCCCCCGGAGGAATATGCATGAGGATTAAAACAACCGTTTTCGCGGCGGCAATGCTTTTCTGCGCGTCTGCCGTGTCCGCGTATGATTACCCGATGTCCGGAGGCAGTCCGGAGAACTATGCCCCTGTGTTTGAAAAAATAGCTCAGGGCAAATGCGACAGCATGTCCGCTGAGCTTGCCGCCTTGGCTGAGGCTGAAGGAGTGTCGCAGGATTTTTACCTCGGCCTCTGTTATTTTGAAAACGGCAAGCCCGCTGAAGGCTATGCCGCAGCAGGCAGACTTGTCGCGGCGGAAGATTTTGACGAGGCTCTCTATCTCATGAACAGGGAAGAGAAAAAAGATCTTCACCGGCCTGATGTCTACAGAAACAAGGGGCTCTCCCACTACGGCATGGGCGAGCTTGAACCCGCGCTTAAATACTTCCTCAGATACAGAGCCGCCGCAGGCTCCGACCCTGAGGTGGACTACCGCATAGCCGATATATACATCAACACGGGCAATCTGGAAAAAGCCGAAGCGGAGCTTGAAGCTGTCCGTGTGAAAGACAGCCGCTATACATACCGCAAGGGCATTCTTGAAATGAAGAAAGGAAATGTCCAGAGCGCCTTCCGCAACTTCAGAAGCGTCAGCGAAACACCGAGCACCGAGGCATACTCCAACAGCAGATACATGATAGCCGAACTCTGCGCGGCTCAGAAACGCTTCGGATGCAGCGAAAAAAGCTATGACGCCATGGCAGCTTACTCCCCTGTGTTCGCGGGACAGAAAAAAGCCGAACTTGAAAATCAGAAACAGCTTTTCGGCGCTGTTATAGCAATCGGCGAGCAGTATGACACCAACGTAACATCCGTGGACGAGGACAAGGCAGACAGCTTCACCGAAGAGGACAGCTTCAGAACCTATATATTCGCGGATCTCAAGCTGAACTTCTATAATGTGCTGTACGACAAAATAGAGACAGGGCTCCTTAACTACAAGTCATGGAACCACAGCGTATCCGAATACGACGCACAGTCACACAAGCTTTACGCGGGCTTTGTGAAAAAATACGATAACTTCGAGTTGACTCTTCCCTATCTCAGCTATGCCCTCACCTACATGGACGGGGAAAAATACTCCGATACATTCACGCTGGAGGCAAAGGGAGCCTACCTCATGGACAGCTGGCGTTTCTATGCGCCCGTCTCCGTAACCTTCAGAGACTACGACACCGACACCCCCGCTGACTACAACCGCGACGGCACGGAGTACAAGGGCGGTCTCGGCGTTTCCAAGATATTCCGCAAGGTGCACATGGCCAGTCTGGAAGGGCTCCTCAGCACTGAGGACACTGACGGCAGATTCAGGGAAGTAACCTCCGGCGAACTCAAACTTGCTTACGCCGGAAAGGTTATGGAGGACTTAACCCTCCAGCTTGACTACGGCACGATACTCTATGACTACAAAAACGGCGGACGCGAAGACAGATACCACAGCGCATCAGCCGCTCTGCTTTACAAGTTCATGGAGAGGCACTATGTAAACCTCGGCTACAGGTTCAGCCTCAACGATTCAAACGATGACCTGAACGATTATAAAAAGCACGTCTTTGACATAGGCGTGAGCTATTTCTATTAAGGAGCACAGGATGAAATCAACAGTTATACTACTCACGGCCTTCCTCCTTGCGCTGCCTGTTTTTGCCGCGGAAAAAGCGGGAGAGATAAAACTTGTGAACGGCAAAGTGGAAATCCTGAAGGAACAGCAGGTTGTGGGCAAATCTGCGAAAGCCGGATCGGAGTTTCTCACCGATGACCTCATACGCACCAAAAGAAAAAGCTTCGCCGAAGTCTCCTTCATAGACGGTTCAAGCGTGAAGATATACGAAAGAAGCAGGCTGAAAATAAACGGCATCGAAAGGGGAAAAGACTACAACGCGGATATCCAGAAAGGGCGTGTTCTTTTTGACATAGCCAAATCGGAAGATGTCAGCGGGGATTTCAAAGTTAAGACCACTACATCAATCATCGGCGTTAAGGGAACCTCCTTCCGCATCGATGTTCTTCCCGAATTCACCAGAGTCACGGTGAACGAGGGCGTGGTTGAGGTGAGCAGGCTTGACCTTCCCGAAAGAAGCGTTGTGCTGAACCCCGGGCAGTCGGTGCTCATCAGGCAGGACAGCGAAGAGATGAACGTAACCCGCAGCCAGCCTGAAACAGACATAGACTACGAAGAGGAAAGCGACAGCCCCGCATCGGACAGAAATACGCTCGCGGCAAACATAACTCCGCCTGTTCAGCAGCCTGACCTTATTATCAGCAATCTTCAGGAAAGCACAAAAGACATAGACCAGATCTACGAAAAGCCGCAGGACAGGGAAAACCTTGTGGAAGTGCTGACCGGAAGGGCGAGAATCAACATAGACTTTGAGCATTAAAACCCGGTTCAGACAAAATAAATTCCCGCAATTCAAATGCGTTAAAAAGGGGAGTCCTGCTCCCCTTTTTTTATTCAGGGTAAAATTCACTGGAAATTTCACGAATCAGATCTAAGATTAGTTATATTAATACCGATATAGGCATTATTATCGATACCGAAGGAATGCTTATGTTTTATGATTACAGCGGCACGCTGGCTCTGATAGCGTTGAGGACTTTGTTTCTGATCGCGGCACTTTACGGAACATTCGCCATGTTTTCCGAGATAATATCCCGCAGAGTGATCCGGATTAAAGAATCTTCCTATGTTTTAGGCGGCTTTTCCGGCTTTGTGCTGATAAGCGGTCTCATGCCGTTTGAAACTGATTTCGATTCTCTGGCTTTCATCCTTTCAGTGAGCCTCGGCTGTTTTGCCTATACACATTATTTCGGCGTGCGCGTTCCCGGGCTGATAGACGCAGCGGCGGAAAAAGAAAAAAACCTGATAGAAAGCTATATAAACGATTTTGCCTCCCCCTTTATTCCCAGGGAAAAATATCTGGATCTGAATGTTCCCTACTGCCGTATTGAGTATGACCGCACGGAAAGGGTTATAGCCGTGGAAAGCAGCAGCAGATATGACGCCAGAGAGCTTTACCGTCTGGTTGAGGACGCTGTCAGGAGCGAATACCGCATAATCAGCCGCAGGCCGCCAATGGGGCACGCCAACAGGTTCAGCCTCATCCTTGAACCGAAATCAGAATTACTCAGGAAATAAAGAAGCCCTCCCGATTTGATTTCAGGAGGGCTCGATGCTTTGTTCCTTACGCTTTGCCGGCTGAGCCGAGAACGTTCAGGTTTTTATGCTTGTAAAGCTCTATGAGCTCTGTTCTTGCGGGTTTAAGGTATTTTCTGGGGTCAAACTCCGTGGGGTGTTTCGCCAGAGTTTCCCTTATCATGGCTGTGAACGCCAGTCTTCCGTCACTGTCTATGTTGATTTTGCATACTGCGCTTTCCGCCGCTTTTCTGAGCTGTTCCTCGGGGATTCCCACCGCGCCGTCCAGCTTGCCGCCGTAGTTGTTTATTATCTCCACATATTTAGGCACAACGGAAGAAGCGCCGTGAAGAACTATGGGGAATCCGGGAAGGCGTTTTTCGCACTCCTCAAGTATGTCAAAACGGAGAGGGGGCACGGATTCACCGGGCTTGACCTTGAACTTGTAGGCTCCGTGTGAGGTTCCTATGGATATGGCGAGGGAGTCAACGCCTGTTCTCTTGACAAACTCCTCCACCTCGTCAGGGTTTGTGTAGTGCGATTTTTCAGAGGAGACATCGTCCTCGATGCCTGCCAGAACGCCGAGTTCGCCTTCAACGGTTACATCAAACTGGTGCGCATATTCCACAACCTTTTTTGTAACGGCTATGTTCTCCTCAAAGGAGTGGTGGCTGCCGTCTATCATTACTGATGAAAAGCCGAAGTCCACGCAGTCCTTGCATGTTTCAAACGTGTCGCCGTGGTCAAGGTGAAGGGCGATGGGGATTTCGCAGCCCATCTCCTTCGCGAGGGCGGTTGCGCCCATTGCCATATAGCGGAGCATGGTGGCGTTCGCGTATTCCCTTGCTCCTTTGGAAACCTGAAGTATCAGGGGTGATTTGGTCTGCACACAGGCGGTGACAATCGCCTGAAGCTGCTCAAGGTTGTTGAAGTTGTAGGCGGGCACGGCGTATTTGCCGTCCATAGCTTTTCTGAACATTTCCCTTGTGTTCACAAGGCCTAATTCTCTGTAGGAAACAGCCATTTATAAAACCTCCGTTACATTATATCTGTTAAGAAAACCGCCAATCAACTTTCCCCTTCAGGCGGACTTCCCCGTGACCGGTGTGTTAAAGAAACATGCTGAGGCTCATGCGGATTTCGTCCATTTTGAGCCTTATGCCGTCCCTTGAGTCTGCGGCGCAGTTCGGTATTACCATGCCGTAAAATTTGAGCCCGTAGTGAGTGAACACTCTTTTCGCCCATTCCACGGCGGGCTCGCCGTGACCGCGGTTCCCCGCGCCCTGAACGAATATGAAGAACAGCTTCTGCTCCGGACGGAACTGCGGAATTCCAGCCCTCTTCTTGAGGCAGACCCATCTGTCTATGAAGGTTTTGCAGATGCCCGTGACAGCCGCGTAATAATTAGGGGAGGAGAGAATGATAAGATCAGCCTCAAGGAGCTTGGGCAGAACGGCTCTGAGGTCATCATCCGTTTCGCAGATCCCTTCACCCGTCCGGCAGTTTTTACATCCGCCGCAGTTGGAAAACTTCAGTTCCCTCAGGGCTATTACTTCGCAGTCCTCACCGCTGAATTTTTCAGCAAGCTGTTCTGAAAGCCAAGCACAGTTCCCACCGGAACGGGGGCTTCCGTCAATTATCAAAACCTTCATAATGTTCTCCAAGTTCATATTATCCGTATTAGGCTGAACTCTGCAACATCTTTTAACAGCAAATAATCACCTTGACGAAGAGGCGCTGTAAAAGGATAATTCGTTTATGGAAGATATGCTTAAAAAAATAGAAGAACTCGGCATAAAAGTGATAAATCCTTCGGAAAAAGGCCTTCTCGCCTTCGAAGGGAAAAAATACGATCTGCCCGCGGAAACCGTCACCGTCTGGCTTGAAACAGTGTTTGCGGATAACGCAGGGCTCATAGGTCTCACATGCGGCGATTTCAAAGCCGTGCTCCTCAAGGGAGTTTACAAGGACTTTGTAAGGCTCATTGAAGGCGAGCCGAACATTGAGCCTGCCCGCATGGTGAAACTGGCGGAAATTGCAGTCAGTGCGGAAAAAGGGCTTGAGACTCCGGTGCGCCTCGGCGTTTTTTACGCAGGGGAGGAGGAGCGCTTTGTCTTCAGCGCGGAAGAGATTAAGCCGGCGGATAAATACCTGTACGACAGGCGTGTTCCGCAGGTGCCGGCGGCATTGTCGTCTGTGGAGTACACCCTTTCCCAGCATGAGGGCGTATCAGAAAAAACTCTCTACGGAAGGGGCATGACGGGAGGATACTTTCCCGAAACCCTTTCCCCTTTTGCCCTTTCGCTTGCCAAATCTGTTCCCGATCTCTTTAACCCGCTGATGATAAGTGTTAATGTCAAGACCGCGAGCCCGTCCCTCGCCTGCATATGCGGCAAGCCGTTCATAAATACCGGAAGCATTGACCACATATGCACCACGGCAGGAACAACGCAGGACTACTATCTGCTGAACTATGCTCCGTGGATATACGTTAAAAACAGGAAGTCTTCCTTCAGTCATCCTAATCTGAAAATTTTCGCTATCAATGATGAAGAGATAAAAGAGGGCATAGAGGACATAAAATCAAAAGAGATGAGCAAAGAGCTTCTTTTCTCGGATGATTTCACTGAATTTTTGGCCCTCTCTGCCATGACCATGCAGCTTATCCAGCTAAAGGCATGGGAAAGCTTTACGGAAGGCTTCTCCCTGCTGAAGGACTTCGGAACACTGCTGAGGTTTGTTTATCTCACAAGAGAGAATCCGCTAATCAGCAGCCCCCTTGAGATGCCCCCGTTTCTTGATCCGTTCTATCCGCCCATGAAAGGGGAGGTGCACCGGAGCTTCAAATCAGCGGACTTTGACTCTCTGTTTGCCGCTCTGCCCGCGTCAAAGCGTTTTCTACTGAAAAAGGACAGGCTCCGCAAAACCGTCCGCTCGCTCCATACATGCCTTGATCTCAGGGACAGTCTGACCGAGGCGCTTTTCAGTGTTTCGGCAAGCCTGCACGGCCTTGTTCTCTCCTTCGGGCGGGAAATGGTTGAGGGAAGACTGATCAAAAACCCCATGGACGCGTTCGCTTTTGATCTCACTGATCTGAAAAACTTCTACAACGATGAATATTACGGAAACATACCCGTCACCCTCTGGTTCAAGAAATGGCAGGGGGAACGCAATGCGGCTCAGTTTGCGCCTTACGATATTTACGAGAAAGACATAGCGGACACAGCCTCAATAGCGAGGAAGATGCTTGCGAAAAAGCAGACGGAAATCCCGTGCGTTTCCTTCGGCCACACGGAGTACGAAGGGCTGGGCTGTGCTCCTGTGCGCCTTGATGACAGGCTGACGGATATCGCCCTCGTACGGAATCTTTCTCCTGTTCTGCTCCCGATGCTGGACGGCTGTCACGCTGTTGTCACGGACACGGCGCCCCTTTTCTCATACCTCACAGAATACTGCATACGCACGGAAACACCGCTTTACACAGGAGTGCGCTTTGCGGGACTTTACAGCGGCAGAAGGATAAAACTGCACGGAGATAAAATAGAAATAAAGGATTAGGCCTGCCTATGGAAGAAAACTTTGAAAACGTTTCGGACTGCCTGCATTCGCCTGAGACTCTGAACGCGCTGAGGGAAACCGAAGATGACTTCAAAGACCGCATCAAAGGAATGATAGCGGGCAATATCATAGGCGACATGCTCGGACTTACCCAGATGTCGGGCGTCGGAACGCTCCTTCCTGTGCGCCCTGTTCAGCTTAAAGGAAAATATCAGAAGGATATAACTGGCGGCGGAATATACGGACTGCCCGCCGGAAGCTGGACGGATGACACCTCCATGCTGACTGCCCTCGCCGAAAGCCTCCTTGAGAAAGGGTGCGTAAACCCTGAAAACGAACGCAGACACTATATGAAATGGTTCATCGAAGGCGCCTACACTCCGTCCGGAGAAGCGTTCGACATAGGGCGCACCACCCGTGAGGCGCTCACAACAGGCATTGCCCCCTCAGACAGGGAGTCAAACGGAAACGGCGCGCTGATGCGCTCCTCCGTCATCACCGCATGGTACATCAGCTCCACGGACAAAAACCTCATAGACGCTTCAGGTCTCTCCTGCTCTGTCACGCACGCCCACCCCGTGGCAAAGTTCACAAACGTTATCTATAACCTGCTTCTCAAAAAACTTATTACCGGCTTCGAGCCTGAACAGGCGGTTATGATGCTGAGGGATGAGTATGAAGGCCTCATGGACGATCTGAAGGATATTTTTCTTGAGCCGGAGGTTTACCAGACCACGCCCTACTGCGTTACCACACTTGAAACTGCCGTCTGGCTTAACATGGAATCGGCGTCATTTGAAGAGGCGCTTCTCAAGGCTGTTAACATAGGCGGCGATGCGGACACAATCGGCGCCGTCACAGGCGCTTTGGCAGGCGCATTCTACGGAAGCGGCGCCATACCCGCGAGATGGCTGGCACACGCCGAGAATATTATGAAAAAATATGAAGGGCTGAAGATTTTTTTATAAAAAAAGCGCCTTAGTCTGCGTTGCTTTTACCGCTGAGGGAAACTATATTCAGCTTCACGGTCAGGACGCTCTTTGTCATGTTTTCGGTAAACTCGGTATCCGGCATACCGCAGTGGTTCATGATTATCTGAAGGGCTCTGCGCTTTTCCCCGTGGCTTTCCTGAATAACAGCCTCAGCCTCGCCGCTCACGGAAGTGAACTTCGTTGTCCATCTGCACGCGCTCTCAGCCTTTATAAGCTCGTTTTTCAGAATTATCTGGAAATATATTTTGGGGTCTTTCCTCAGGAGGTCTATTTTGCGCCCCTGAGGTGCGCAGTGGAAATAAAAAGCATCGTCCTCATAGCCGTAGTTCACGGTCACAAGGTAAGGATAGGGGGCATCCGCCAAGGCAAGGTGAATCACTTCACCCTGCTTCAGCAGATTTTCCAATAATTTATAATCTTTTATCTCTCTTTCAGACCTGCGCATCCGTAAGCTCAGCTTCTTCGTCAACGCACCCTGTGATCATGCTGCACGCCTGCTTTCTGCGCTCCATGCGCTTTTCGGGCATGTTTTCCTTGCATTTCACGCATGCTCTGTCAGGGTCGAATTCAATGTTTCCGCCGTCAATAACAAGCTGGTTTCCGTTCACAAGAAATCCCGCCACCTTCACTCTGGCTTTTTCAACAAGCCTGCTGAAAGTGGGGCGTGAAACGTTCATAAGCACGGCGGCTTCCTCGTGGGAGAGTCCTTCATAATCAGCGAGCCTGATTGCTTCAAACTCGTCGAGTGTTATTCCGACAGTTTTCAGTTTCTTGGCCGGAACCCCCCGGGGTTTGAAATGACAAATTTCCGGCACAACACCTATGGTGCGGGGTTTTAATGGTCTGGGCATAGTACACGTCCTCCAATGAAAAAACTAACGATGGTTGCACAAATTAAAAAACCTAATAACAGTTATTACTACCGTTTCGGTATGTAAAATCATCATTTAGCGCATTTGTCAACAATTAAATTGTTAGCTCCTTAACAAGAGCACTATTTTAAGCTTATTCACAAGCATGTTACCCTCGAAAATAATTTTGTAAATTGTTCAGAGGTCTGACCACTTACATTTACTTATGCTTTACACTGGTGCAATTCAGAGCACGATTGCTCTTTAGGCAGACCGGTGTTCTTTTCATGCGGATATCAGTCAGCAGGTATGCGCTACTCAAACCTCGCGAACCTCTCTGGCGAAAATCTCATCTTCCTGTCCGGCAGTGATGCGCCCTCCCTGAACCTTCCCAGAGCAATGAGCATCGGAACAACTCTGCCCGGATCTATGCCGAAGGCTTCCTTTACCTTCACCTCGTCAAAACCGTCCATGGGATGGGTGACATAGCCGCAGCCTTCCGCCGCCAGCATAAAGTTCATTGCAAAGAGTCCGGCGTTTTTCGCGGCGAAAATCTTCCTTCGCTCGCTCTCGGGCAGGCCGTAGAAGCCCCCTGCGGTTTTTTTGACCCCTTCGGCCGCTTCAGCGTCTGCGTAGCCCTTATCCACAAGGTCGCGCGCCACGGCGTCCAGATTCTCCTCCACCGCGTCCGTGTTGCCTATGATGATAAGCACAGCAGAGGCCTCCTCAACTTTGGGCTGGTTAAAGGCGCACTCCCGCAGAATCTTTTTGCGTTCCGGAGAACGAACAGCCACAACCTCCCACGGCTGTATGTTGTAGGAGGATGGAGCGAGAGCGGCAAGTTCAAGGAGCTCGGAAATTTCTTTGTCAGATATTCTGAAGGACGGATCGAAAAAATTGACTGATCTGCGGGTAATAATGGTCTGAACGGCATCCATGTTTCACCTCGTCATGGACTATTATACCATTCTGATCCTTTTCCGGCACGGAAAGTTCGTTCTGTTATTTCTCTCCCGTGTATCCCTTGCACACCACATATATCTCAAATGAGTTTTTTCTGGTGGCCTCAGGTCTTATTACCTTAACCATATTAAAGTGTTTGCGCACTTCCTTCAGGAGCTCCTGAGTGTCTTCGCCGTCGAAAAGCTTGAAGCAGAAGTTGCCGTTTTTTCTCAGCACTTTCTTTGTGAAGTCAAAAATAATCTTAACAAGCTCACAGCTGTTCACATGGTCAAGAAGCTTTGTTCCGGAAGTGTTGGGCGCCGCATCGGAAAGCACCGTGTCAAACTCGGGGCATATGGAAAGCACCCTGAGCAGAATTTCGTTATCAGTCAGATCGCCCAGAATAAAGTGGAAGTTCGGATGCCCCATCCCCTCAACCTGAATGAGGTCAACACCCACCACGGGCTGTTTTTTCACTGTTTCCAGAACAATCTGGCTCCAGCCTCCCGGGGCGCAGCCCGCGTCCAGAACACGGCTGTTGGGGTTATAAAGCGCGTACTTTTTGTTAAGCTCCGTAAGCTTGTACGCCGCGCGGGACTTGTAGCCTTCCTTTTTTGCTTTCCTGTAGAAAGCGTCTTTTCTGTCATACATTTATAAATTCTCCTGCGCTCAGGCAGTTTATTCCTTGCTCACGGGAACCACATCATAATGCTCGATGTGGAAATCCTCACTGGGGTTTACCTCTATGGTCACGCTCATCATAAGCTCTATCTCGTCCAGACTTTCCTTTTCGTCATTGAGTATGAGATCAACAACATCGGGGTGAGCCTCAACCAGTATCTTCTTGTTCTTGAAATAGGGCGCTATGCGGCGGATCTCCCGCAGTATGTCGTAGCACACGGTAAGCTTCGACTTCACTATACCGCGCCCTTCGCAATAGGGGCAGGGCTCGCTGAGAGTCCTCGTGAGGCTTTCCTGCACACGCTTTCTGGTGACCTCCACAAGGCCGAGGGGCGATATATTCACCACGGAGCATTTCGCCCTGTCCCCCTTGAGTTCAGCTTCCAGAGAGGCGAGAACCTTCTCCTTGTTCTCGTCTCTGCTCATGTCTATGAAATCCACGATGATTATGCCGCCGATATTGCGCAGGCGGAGCTGCCAGGCTATCTCTTTCGCGGCTTCAAGGTTGGTTTTGAGTATGGTTTCCTCAAAGTTACGCTTGCCCACGAAACGTCCGGTGTTCACATCTATCACCGTGAGCGCTTCCGCCTGATCGATTACGATATATCCGCCGGATTTCAGCCAGACCTTTTTGTCCAGTATGCGGTTGATCTCGATCTCTATGTTGTAGTGATCGAAAACGGGAAGCTCATGCTCGTATAGCGCAACCTCCACATGGAGATCCGGCATATATTCCCTAAGAAAGGTCTTCATTTTCAGGTAGTCAGCCTTGTTGTCTATGATGATTCGACTGACCTTCTCATTAACCACGTCACGGAGGATGCGGAATATAAGGTCATGATCCTCATAAACAAGGGTAGGTGCGCCGCTGCGGGTCATGCGCTCCTGAATCTTCGTCCAGAGGCGCAGGAGATACTCAAGGTCGCTCTTTATCTCCTCATAGCTTCGTTCCGCGGAAACAGTGCGGGCTATGAGCCCCATGCCTTTGGGCTTTATCTCTTTCAGTATCTGGCGGAGGCGTTCGCGCTCCTCGTCCTGCTCTATCTTGCGGGAAACACCCACATGCTCATAGCCGGGCATAAGCACTATATAACGGCCGGGAACCGTGATGTGAGTGGTCAGGCGGGCGCCTTTCTGCCCTATGGCTTCTTTTGCGACCTGAACGATTATCTCCTGCCCTTCACGCAAGAGATCCTGAATGGGGGGAAATTCCTGAACGCGACGCTCCGTTTCGAGATCGTCAAACTCGATGGAACCGTCCACGCTTTTTTCGAAAAACGCCACCTTTTCCCCGTTTTCCACATAAATATCCGCAACGGGAAGGAAGGCGGCCTTGCTTAATCCTATATCGACAAAGGCGGACTGAATGCCCGGAAGCACCTTAACCACCCTGCCTTTGTATATGTTGCCCGCAACATTTTTGCTGTGGGCGCGTTCTATGAATATTTCCGCCGTGCTTCCGTTTTCCAGCACAGCCACACGGCATTCGTTTACCGTGGAATTTATTATTATCTCTCTGGACATAAATCAGCTCACCTTAAAGCCTGATTCTGCCCTCCAGAGCTTTCAGCAGTGTTACCTCGTCCGTATGCTCAAGATTCGAGCCGATAGGGACTCCGCTTGCTATTTTCGTCACGCTTACTTCGGGAAAACGCTTCAGGAGACGGGCAATGTAAATAGCCGTGGTTTCCCCTTCCACATCAGGATTCATGGCCATGATGACTTCCGTCACCTCGCCGCTTTCAAGCCTTTCCATAAGGGAGGCTATGCGCAGCTCATCCGGCCCTATTCCGTCCAGCGGGGAAATCTTCCCGCCCAGAACGTGATAAAGCCCTCTGAAGCTCCCTGTGTTTTCTATGATGAAAATATCCTTCGGTTCCTCCACAACGCATATCTGAGAGCGCACACGGTAGCGGTCCTCACAGACCGAGCAGACCGGAGCCTCGGATATGCCGCCGCAGACAGAGCAAAAGACGGTTTTTTCCTTCAGGTATACAATGCTTTCCGCAAGACGCTTCACGTCCTCCTGCTTCATTTTAAGCACATGGAGGGCTAGGCGTCCCGCTGTTTTCCGCCCGATTCCGGGCAGACGGGAAAGCTCATTAAGGCAGTTTTCAAATACTCTGTTCTTTATCATGCCGCAATACGGGCAACAAACGCCTTAGAACATTCCGGGCAGGTTAATACCCAGATTTCCCGTTATCTTGGAAAGTTTTTCCTGCATTTTTTCCTGTGCCTTGTTCATGCCTTCATTAACGGCAGCAACAATAAGATCCTGAAGCATCTCAACATCTTCGGGATCCACAACCTCTTTTTCGATCTTAATGCCCAGAACCTGATTCTTTCCGTTCACCTGAACAGTAACCATGCCGCCGCCCGCTGAGGCCTCAACAACCTCCTGCGCAGCCTCGGCCTGAGCTTCCTCGATCTTTTTCTGCATCTTCTGCGCCTGCTTCATCATCATCTGAATGTTCATGCGAAATTCTCCTTAAATTCTTAAATATATATATTAGATTCTGTTACTTACGTTTTTATTGCTAGTTTCTCCGCTCCGCACGGCGCAGCTTCCTTCCTTGGAGCTGTTAATTACTGCGTCATCCTGAGCAAAAGAGATTCTTCGGCGGAAGCCTCAGAATGACGGAGGCGGGGATCAACCCGCGCCCTGAACTGCATATTATAAGACTAAAACAGATTTTTTCAAAGATAATAATAAAAATGTTTCACGGGAAACAATTGGAGGGGATTTTCTACCCTTTCCCTTCAAGAACGACTGCAAAGGGAGCCTTGAGACCTTCGGGGAGCATATTGAGGATGTCGGTGGCGGTGCCTCTGTAGTTTTTTTCATCCGGCGTGGAGAGGCTGACGGAGAGAGAGATCTTTTTGCCTATGCCCCTGAGCTCCTCCAGTGTGCGGACGAGGGCGTAGGGGCGCTCGAAGATAACCGCTGTCTGCTTGGTGTTTTTCATGTGATTGAAAAACTTGGCGCGCTCCTGCTTATCTTTGGGCGGAAAGCCCGCAAAAAGGAAGCTCTCCGCGTAAAACCCGCTGACGGAAAGGGCGGCGGTTATGGCTGAAACCGCGTTCAGCGAACGAACCTCAACCCCTGCGTTTATGCACATATCCACAAAGTCATAACCGGGATCGGCTATGCAGGGAGTACCCGCATCGGAGAAGAGAACAACTGTCCCTGCGGAGGTTACGGTTTCTATAAGCTCCTTCTTCTCTTCATCAGTGGAATGCTCGTTCAGAAGCCTGTGTTCGTAGCCCCGGCAGCCGACAGCGGCAAGGAAACGCAGAGTCGTTTTGCGCTCCTCGCCTATTATGAGATCCGCATTTTTGATTTCATCAAGCACATAGGCCGGAAGCTGTGAATAGTCGCCGCTTATGGGTGAGGCAAGTACCTTTAAAACCGCCATCAGCCTATTATCTCCGCTCCGCCGAGGTATGGGCGGAGAACATCGGGCACTTTTACACGGCCGTCCGGAAGCTGATAGTTCTCAAGCACGGCGAGGAATGTTCTCCCCACCGCAAGGCCTGAGCCGTTGAGCGTATAGACGAAATCCAGTCTTTTATCCCCCTGCTTGCGAAAGCGTATGTTCGCCCTGCGTGCCTGAAAATCAGTGAAACAGCTGCATGAGGAAATCTCTCTGTAGCAGTTCTGACCGGGCAGCCAGACCTCAATGTCATAAGTTTTCGCTGACGCAAAACCTATATCGCCTGTGGAAAGGGTCATTACCCTGTAGTGGATTCCCAGAAGCTGGAGAATATTCTCCGCGTCACGGAGCAGAAGCTCAAGTTCCTGCCATCCGTCCTCCGGTCTGACAAGTTTCACAAGCTCAACCTTGTTGAACTGGTGCTGGCGGATAAGGCCGCGCACGTCTTTCCCGTGTGAGCCTGCCTCACGGCGGAAGCAGGGTGAATATGCGCAGTGTTTTATGGGCAGGGCTGATTCATCGAGAATTTCGCCCGCGTAAAGGTTTGTCACGGGTACTTCCGCAGTGGGGATAAGATAAAGTCCGTCACGCTCGCACTTGAACGCATCCTCCTCGAATTTGGGAAGCTGGCCTGTTCCGGTCATGGAGGCTGCATTCACAAGGAAAGGTGTCATAACCTCCGTGTAGCCCCTGGAGGACTGGGTGTCCAGCATGAAGTTGATAAGCGCTCTCTCAAGCTTAGCGCCCATGCCTGTATAAGCGGAGAAGCGGGCTCCGGCAACCTTCGTGCCGCGCTCGAAATCCACAAGTTTAAGGTTTTCCGCTATGTCCCAGTGAGGCTTTGCTTCAAAATCAAGGGAAGGCTTCGCCCCCCACTCACGGTAGAGAACATTGTCCTCCTCGCTTCTGCCTAAGGGGAGTGAATCATCCACAAGGTTCGGCAGGGTGAGAAGCATGGCCTTCTGCTTTTCCTGAATGGCGTCAAGCTCTTTGTCCATTTCGGATATGCGTTCTGAAACCAGCTTCATTTCCTTCTGGGCAGCGTCAACATCGCCGCCCTGTTTCTTTATGAGAGGGAATGACTTTGAGAAATCGTTCTTTTTCTTTTTAAGCTCTTCAACCTCAAAAATCAGCTTCTTTCTTTCATCATCCAGCCTGATCAGGGTGTCGAAGTCGAACTCGGCGCCTCTTCTGGCCGTTTTTTCCCTGACCAGTTCCTGATTTGCCGTTATATATTTAATATCAATCATCTAATTATTCTCCACGGTTCCAAGGTTGTCGGTTATTCTCGCCAGAAGTTTTGAAAGCTTCGATGTTATGTCCGATGAATACTTAGTGTTCGGGAACTCTCTTATAAGCGCCCTGTAATATTTGATCGCCTCCGCCTCGTAGCCGTCCTTATCAGCGTAATAGTCGCCCAGAATAGTCAGGCTCTCGGGATAAACATCGGTATCGGGATAGTTTTCCACAATGTACTGAAGCCTTCTGACCGCAGGGCGCTCCTTGTCTGTGCGGAGATAAAACTTAGCTATGATAA
This sequence comes from Deferribacterales bacterium, assembly GCA_050253335.1. Lineage (GTDB taxonomy): Bacteria > Chrysiogenota > Deferribacteres > Deferribacterales > Geovibrionaceae > Geovibrio. Next base: position 45,598 of record JBFWJG010000002.1, read on the forward strand.
GCTCGCGCTCTCCGAGAAGCCCTCTGAGTTCGCGTATTTTGTCCGCAAGCTCGTATTCTTTCGAGTAGCCGGGGTTCTCGTTCCTCAGCTCGCTGAAAATACGCAGAGCTTCTTCGGCGTTTTTCATGTCCCTGTCCGGCGCGCCTATCTGCCTGTAGTAGCAGAGCCCGAGCCTCAGTTTCGCCCTCGGCGCATCGGACGAGTAGGGGTATATGCGCAGGTAAGTTTCATAGCTGGGAATTGCGAGCTCATAGTCTTTTCCGAGGAAATGGCTGTCCGCCAGAAAAATCTGCGCGTTCCCCGCCAGTTCGGGATCACCGGCGTTTCTGATCGCCGCTTCGAAGTGCTCCGCGGCGTCTTTATACTTTTTGCGCTCGAAATACTGCATGCCTTTCTTCATGCTTACTTCGGCGGGAATCTCTTTCGGGGGCTGTTTGGCGCAGGAAACCGCAATAACCATAGCCGTCAGTGCTACAAGGAGTTTACGCATCAGCTTTACCTCTGCTGTTTTTGTGGAAAATTTATTTTAATTATTGTTATTTCAGCCTTCAGGGAAAACTTTCCGAAAAAAACTTTCCCTCAAAAATCCTAAAGCGGTCTTATGACCTCGCACACTATATCCGGATAGCTTATCTTCTCTATACGGCAGACATAAGGGCCGTAGCCGCTTATCGCTTCCGAGTCGGTGAAGAGAACTTTTCCGTCCACCTCCGGAGCCTGAAACAGCGCTCTGCCTTCCATGAGGAAAGCGAACTCGTCGTTGGGCTTTTCGGCAAAGCAGATGATGTCACTTTTCTTAACTTTTTTCAAGCGTTCACGGGTGTTTTTTATCTGCGCCTTCCTGAGTGCGCCGATTCTTCCGCGCACCTTCCGGCCGTCCACCTTCATGCCCATTGCGGTGGCCTTTGTGCCCTCTTCGGGATAAAAGGGGAAGAAGCCCGCATAATCCGGCCTGTACTCTTTCACAAAGTCCAGAAGCTCGGCGAATTCCTCATCCGTTTCACCCGGGAAGCCCACTATCATCGTTGTGCGGATAAACGCATCGGGATCGATCTCCCTTATCATGCTGAAAACCCGCTTTATATCGTCCGGTGTTGATTTTCTGTTCATATCCCTGAGCACGCGGCTGTTTATGTGTTGGACGGGTATGTCGTAGTAGCTGAGGATTTTCTCGGAGTTTTTCACAAGCTTCACAAGCTCTTCCGTCACTCCGTCAGGGTTGAGGTACATTATCCTCACATAGAATCTGCCCTCTATTTTGTCTATCTCTTTGAGGAGTCTGCAGAGCATCGGCTTTTTGTAGATATCTGTTCCGTATTTTGTATTATCCTGCGAAACAAGGACAAATTCCTGAACCCCCTGTTCCTTGAGGGCGGTTATCTCATTGACTATGTCCTCAATGTGCCTTCCCGTGAGGTTTCCCCTGATGGAGGGAATGGTGCAGTATGTGCAGCGGTTGTTGCACCCTTCGGATATTTTGATGTATGCGCTGAAAGGCACTCCAGTGAGCACGCGCGCGCCGCCGTAAAGGAAATCGCGCTCCTTTTTCACAGGCTCCACGCCTTCAAGATAAGCTATGACATCGCTCATTTTGCCGACGCCCGTGTGGAAATCTATCTCAGGCAGTTCACCCGCCACATCGTTCTTGAACCTCTCCGTCATGCAGCCTGTAACTATCAGCCTGGCAGAGGGCTTCTTGACCTGTGCCGCCTCAAGAACAGCTTCCACAGCCTCGTTCACCGCAGGTTCGATAAACCCGCAGGTGTTGATGATTATCGCGTCCGCCTCGGTCATTTCAAGGGTTATCTCGTGCCCGCCCTGCTGAAGGGAGCCCATGAGATACTCAAGATCAACCTTGTTTTTTGAGCACCCTAAACTTATGTAAGAAATCTTCATATTGTCCTTTTATTTTGTATTTTTTATCTGCGCAGAGGCTTTTCAGTATCCGTTTTCCTCAAACCATTTCTTCGCAATTATGCAGTCATTATCTATCGCCTTTATGAGAGTTTCAACATCCGGAAACTTCTCCTCAGGACGGATGTATTTAAGCAGCTCTATCTCCGTTTCTTTTCCGTAAATATCTCTGCTGAAATCGAATATGTGCGTTTCCACCTTCATCTGATCCGGAAAGCTGAATGTGGGTCTTCTGCCTATGTTGGTGACGGATTTATAACGCTCACCGTCAATGACCGCCATGCTGATATAGATTCCCGCTTTTGGGATCAGTTCATTCCTGAAGTCTATGTTGGCGGTGGGGTAGCCCAGCCGTCTGCCCACTTTGTTTCCGTCCACGACCTTTCCCTCTATGAAAAACGGACGGCCGAGGAATTCTCCGGCCTTTTCCATATTCCCCTCAAGGAGGAAGCTGCGGATATTTGTGCTGGAAACCGTAACTTTTCCGCAGGTGACTTTCGGAACGCGGACTGCGGTGAAACCGTATTTCCTGCCGAGGGTGACAAGCAGGTTGTAGTCTCCGCTTCTCGCCCTGCCGAAGCGGTAGTCATAACCCACAATGATCACTGCGGCACGGAGCTTTTTCACCAGAAACTCCCTGACGAAGACTTCCGGATCAATATCAGCGAACCTGCGGCTGAATTCAAGTATGAACATTGTTTCCACACCGGCCTCAGCGAAGGCTCTGATTTTGGATTCCTCTGTCATTATCAGCTTGAGATCAGCGCCGAAAAACTTCATCGGGTGCGGCTGAAAGGTTACCACGGCAGGCACGAGCCCCTTGGTCCGTGCTATGCTGCACAGCCTGTCTGTTATGGCTTTGTGCCCCAGATGGAAGCCGTCAAAGTTTCCCAGAACCACTGCGTGTGGTCTTTCGGTAAAAAGCGTGTCTATATTCCGGACTACCTGCATTGCGCCAAAATATTCCAAACGGAACAGATGCGCAAGAATTTTCAGAAATATAACCTCTTTGTATCCGCCCGCTAAACTAAACTGCACTTTTGCCGAAAAAACGTGTATAGGTATGTTTGGTATTTTAGAAGTATAATTGTATTAACATTATCATTCGGCGGGTATATATGTTCCTTTCAAAAAAGCACACGGTTTATGTCAAGAACATGGATATAAGCTTTGAGGTCAAATCCGGCAAAAACCTTTTCTCTGCGCTGGAGGAGAACGGAATAAAAATTTCTAACCTCTGCAGCGGCAACGGACAGTGCGGCAAATGCAAGGTGAGGATTGAGAGCAAAAATATCAACAAACCCACACGTCTTGAACGGAGATCCCTTTCGGAACTCAGCATAAGCATGGGGATCCGCCTCGCGTGCGAGTATTCTGTTAAAAGCGATATAGTAATAGACACTGACGAACCCACAAGAAGGGCGAACGAAGACCCGTGCGTTCTTTCAGTGCAGACCCTTGCCAATATAGAATCCGTTTCCGGTAATGATGATGTTTACGGCGCTGACGACCTGCCCCCAATGCCTGAAAACAGCACGGAAGAACAGGAAATACCGGCGGAATCCGAAAACGAAGAGCAGGACGAAAACGAGTTTAAATCAGTTCTGACAGGGGGCATGTTCCGCCCGCAGGAAGAGCCTGAATACGAAGAAACTGAGGAAACAGAAGAGGAACCCCGACCCGAGGAAGAACCCGAAGAAGAGAGTGAGCCCGTCATTGTGAAATACACCGAGCCTGAGCCGGAGGAAATACCGGAGGAGGAGAGGGATGTGGACTACAGCACAGACGGCATACTCCTCATTCAGGCACCGAGAGGCATCACCTATTTCCATTATTCCGCAGGGATAGGCGGCATCTCCGCCAAGGATTTCATAGAGACCGACAGAACACTGGCTGATCTTCTGCGATGCGGCGAGCTCAAACAGTTTCTGGATGCAAGCCTCCGCTACAGCGGATACGAAAGGGCAATACTCATCCTCAGTGAAAAGCACTTCGAGGGCGAGAATGTTTTCGGCCTGATAAACTACTGCTCCTTCACGGATAACGGTCTGTTCTGCGAGGTTATTCAGCCCTCCGGCTCACCCAAGGATATCCTCAAGTTCTTCCGCTTCCTTAACCAGACATCAGGACGGAAAATGATAATACCCCTTGATGCGCTTGAGAAAATTTACTTTTTCAACAGCGGCACGATCATGGGGATAGACGCTTCTCTCAGGAGCGATTTCCTCTTTGAACACATAAAAACCGGAGGCAAAAACCCCGTTACCAAAATATCGGAAGACCTCATGGGCTATGAGAAGAAGAACGCGGATCTCCCGCCGGACTCTGTATCCCTCTCTGTGCTGTTTAAAACAGCCGCCCTGCTTTACAGCAAAGGGCTTCTTTCCAGGCAGTTCAAGCTGGCGGACAAGATGTCCCTCGTGGGTGACGGTCTTGAGGGCGGACACCACATACGCCTCATAGCAAAGTTCACAAGCCAGTCATTCAAAATAGACTCCGGCCACGGAATCCTGATACCGCAGGCGGCCTTTGACGATCTCTTTGTGCTGCGCAATTTCATACACGCCGCCGTCAAATATGCCGAGAAGCGCTGCGGCAAGCCGGACACGGTGATCTTCTATTCCCTGTTCCCCGTGAAGGAGCTGGCGGACAGCATGATCACCCTTGAGATGGTTCCCAAGAGGTATCACGAGGTGATACGCACCTTCTCCGAGGACCCGACTCTTTTTGCCATTAACTTTTTCCACAAATCAACGGTTCTTTCATACATTGAAAGCACGCTCAAGATGGGTGAGGATATTTCTCTGGATGATGAAATCTTTGAAGGAATATTCGAAAAAGTTAAGGCCGAATTCGAAGGCGAAGGATAAAGAAAAAGGCACATGGATTACATGTGCCATTTATCTTCTGTTTTCAGACTGAAGTTCCTATATAAGCCTATACGGCGTACTCTGCCGAATCAGACAGGCTGTCTCTTATCTTTTTAACCTTTGTTTAGTCAACAGATACATAACAGCCGCGAAAAATATTGCTCAGCCTGTTTAAACGGGCTGAGCAGAGATTTTTAAGGCTAAAGTCCTCCGCGCACACAACGCAGGTAGCTGGGGAAAGCATTACTCCAGCTGCGGGAGCGTGAAAGGCCGTTGCCGAAGCCCACAACCCAGGATTTCGATGAATCTTCAGCACTCAGCGTGGACGACCTGTATTCATATAATGAACTCGTGTTCTGGAATACAGGACTTATCGCAGGGGCGCTTCTTGTGTCATCCAGAACTGAGAGAAGCTCAGTTATAGTAGGCAAACGCCAGTCTGTATAACCGCCTAAAGCAAGTGCATCGCAATAGCTGACTGCTCCCGAAAAGGCTACTGCTGTTGAGGCGGCTCCTGCGTTATCCTGCCATTGAAGACCGGTTGTGCTGTCCGTGACAGTTTCATCCGCACCGTTTCTGCTTAAATTGCTGTCTGGAAGCTGAGCACCGCGCACGCATCGCGCTGAATAGCCGGATGTTTTATCTTCAGAACTGCTGAAGCCTGTCTGGAAGCTGACGTACCATGCGGATAGCGGTATATCCGCCACATCTGTGGATGACCAGTAATAGGCTGTTGACGAAGCAATGTTCTGGAACGCAGGATTTATAGCAGGATTGTATCTGCCGTAATCCAGTGTAGTCACAAGCTCTTTTCTGCTGGGCAGACGCCAGTCAGTGTATCCGCCGAAGGAAAGATCATCGCAATAGTCCACTGCCTGCTGCCATGTTCTTGCTGTTGACGCTGATACAGCATCATCCTGCCACTGAAGTCCCGTTGTATGGTCGGTAACTGTTTCATTTGTCCTGCTGAAAGTGGAAACAGTTATACTGAAAGCGGGAAGTGAATCGGTTCCGCCGTGACCGTCCGTAACTGTGATTACTATGCCGCTGTATGTGTCAATATCGCTGTTTGCCGGCGTGCCTGTTAACGCACCCGTTGTTGTGCTGAAAGCCGCCCATGAGGGCTTGCCTGTTATGCTGAATTCGAGAGTGTGGCCGTCAGCATCATTTGATGTCGGAGTAAAGCCGTAAGCTGTTCCCGGAACTGCATAGGAAGCGGGTGTTCCGCTTATTGTCGGCGGTGTGTTCAGAAAGTTTACGGTTATGCTGAACGCGGGGAGTGAAGCCGTTCCGCCGTGACCGTCCGTAACCGTGATTATTATACCGCTGTCAGTACCCACATTGATGCTTGCAGGTGTGCCTGTCAGAGCACCCGTAGCTGTGCTGAAAGCCGCCCATGAGGGCTTGTTTGTTATGCTGAATGTCAGCGTGTGGCCGTCCGTATCGTCTGCTGTCGGCGTAAAGCTGTAGGCAGTTCCGTTGGTTACTGCGGCGGCGGGTGTTCCGCTTATAGTCGGCGGAGTATTCAGCAGGTTCACAGTTATACTGAACGCGGGGAGTGACGCTGTTCCGCCGTTTCCGTCCGTGACTGTGATTATTATACCGCCGTATGTGCCGACATTGCCGTTTGAAGGCGTACCTGTTAAAGCTCCCGTAGCTGTGCTGAAATCTGCCCAGTCGGGCTTGTTTGCTATACTGAAAGTCAAAGTATCGCCGTCGGAATCATTTACCGTCGGGGTGAATGAGAACTCACTCCCGGCCGTCACCCCTGCTGAGGGGGTTCCGCTTATTGTCGGCGGTGTGTTATCGAGGGTTACTGTTATACTGAAAGCTGGAAGTGAGGCTGTTCCGCCGCTTCCGTCCGAAACTGAAATAACTATTCCCCCGTACATTCCTGTATCGGCTTCTGACGGAGTTCCGATGAGTGCTCCTGTGGAAATGTTGAAACCGGCCCACACTGGCTTGTTTTCTATGCTGAATGTAAGTACATCGCCGTCGGAGTCATCTGCCGCCGGAATAAATGAATACTCACTGCCTGCAGTTATGCCTGCGGCAGGTGTACCGCTTATTGTCGGCGCATTGTTGCCGCCCCCTTCGCCGCCCCCGCAGCCGTACAAACTCAAACTGAATAAAAACAACAGTACGTACACAAATCTCATAATAACCTTTCTCCTTAATAATGAAACTTTTTGAGATGACACTCATCCGTGAAATGATAGATTGAAATGATGTAAACTCTTAACTACTTTACTGATCTTTTTTTAAAAATGAATATCTAATTCACTTTTTGCCCTTTATTGCTCAATTTAATTTTTTTTATTAGTCATATATAATTACGTATTGTGCACAGATGACGGTTTCTGATGAATTTTAAGTGAGTAAGATGGCAGGATTCAGTTTCTGTAACCGGACAAATATAAAAGCCGCCTAAAATGGCGGCTTATTTTTCTGAATAATGAGAAAGTCTTAAAATATTTCTGAAGTTATTTCATCGCTATGACTGTGTTCACGGCTTCCATGAGCTCCGCCGCGCGCACCGGCTTGTTGAGGTAGATAACCACACCGCCGTCCGTGGCTTTTTTATAGGTCTTAAACGAGCCGAATGCGGTGATCATGATTGCTTTTGCGTTTTTATCTATCTGTTTCAGTCTTTCCAGAAAGGCGAGCCCGTCCATTTCGGGCATACGCAGGTCGGTCACCACTATGTCAAATTTATCCTGTTTGAGAAGTTCGATGGCCTTAAACGCATCTTCGGCAGTGCTTACCTTGAAATTTTCCATCTCAAGCACTTCCGCATAGCCCATGCGTGTGTGCTCTTCATCGTCCACGACAAGAATCTTAATATCATTCATGTTTATCTCTCGTCATCGTATTTTATTATCTCACCGTACTGGTAAAGGGGGAACACAGTGGAAATTGCGCTTTTGTAGAGAAGCTGCTGCCTGCCTTCAAAGGATGTGAGTATTGTGTAGTTGTCAAACCCTATGAGGGAGCCTCTTATCTTAACACCGTTGGTGAGAAAGCTTATAATAGGTGATTTGGATTTGCGCACTTCGTTCAGGAAAATATCCTGCATAGGCGGACGGGTGTGCCTCGGGTGCTTGCCCTGATGGGTGTGGTAGTAAATTTTGCTGATGAAGTCGATGTCCACAACCGTCTTGGCGGAAGCGACAGTCGCAATATCCCTCTTAGAAAGCAGAATCTTAATATCAGCATCGTCTATGATGAAGTGATACTGGTCGAAATCCACAATCTTTCCCCTGAAGCGTTCCTTGTTGCGCATAATGAACATCAAGGGAACGTTCTTATTCCTCGCATTGTGCATGAACACAAATTCAATCTGGGCATAAATAGACATTTTCCCTGCCTTCTAAACTCAAAGAGTAATAATATATCCCGTTTTCGGGCTTTAACGTAAATATACCAACACAAATCAATAATGTCAAAAATGTGTTGAACATGCGTGATCTGCTTGGGAATAATCATATAGATATAAACATTAGACGGATATTTCAACAATAATAATTCATTTTACTGTATAATGTGTAAAAATGATCAGTGGTTTACAACATAAGTTTTCAACACCGAAAACCTTAACAGACAAGACTAAATATCACTTGTAAACAGTTTCAAGATACCCTATTATTACTTACTATTAAAATTACATTAATATATAAAGCAGGGGAGTCCATGAGGTTTAAAGTTGTCAGGGACGATATTTTCCCTTTCGTCCAGTATGCAAACAGCTACACCAGCCCGAAGAACCTGAATACGGTGCTTCAGAACATTCTGATCGAAGCCGAAAGCGATACGGTAACCCTTCGTTCAACAAACATGCAGATCGGTTTTTCCGGCTCGCTCAAAGCAGCGGTTGAGGAGATCGGCTCCGCCACCGTCTCAGGCAAAAAACTGATGGATATCCTCAAGGAGCTTCCCGAAGGCGCCGTTATCGATTTTTATCATGACGGTTCCAAGCTCAACATAAAATCGGGCAAGTCAAGCTTCCGGCTTTCCACCATAAGCCCTGAGATGTTCCCCACAATGTCCGAGATAACTCCGGAATACTTCATCAAGGTGAAGAGCGAGACTCTGCAGACCCTTCTCAAAAGAACGGCCTTCTGCATCTCAAACGATTCATCCAAGATAGAATACACGGGAGCACATTTCAGTGTTTACGGCAACAGGCTTGAGATTTCCTCCGCAGATTTCCAGAGGATAGCAACATCAAAGGCAGGATTCGAAGAGGAATTTTCCGACGAGTTCACCATAAACATCCCTAAAAAGACGATTATGGAGCTCATGAAGATCCTTGATATAAGCGAGTTTGTAGATGTCGAGACTGACAAAAAACAGGTTCTCTTCAAAGTAGGCGATATTATCATCTACTCAAAGCTGATTGAGAAATACATCAAGAGCATTACAAAGCTTTTCGAGATTGAATATCCGATTAAGGCGAAGATAAACACCAAGGCATTCGCCGAGGTTGTGAGAAGAGTTTCCGCCATAACCAGCGAGATAACCCACGGTGTCGTTCTCTCCTTCAACAACGGACATCTCTCCGTAAACAGCCTTGAAACCGAATACGGTCAGGGTCATGAAACCATGGACGACATAATCTACAACGGTGAGGACATGGACATTATCTTTAATGCCCGTCACATGCTTGAGATAGTCACAAACATACATTCCGAGTATTTCTCCCTTGAAATGCAGGGAAGAAGAAGCCCGGCCGTTATCCTCCCAGAGGATGAGTCATACAAATATCTGGTGGTTCCCATATCCATCGATAAGTTCTGATGCTGATAGAGAGTATCCGTTTACAGAATTTCAGGTGCCATGCCGACTCAAAATTCACTTTTGACAAGGCGACATTCATAGAGGGCGAAAACGGCTCCGGCAAAACAAGCATTGTCGAAGCCGTTTATCTTCTCCTCAACCTCAAAAGCTTCAAGGAACCGTCACCCAAAAGCGTAACCACCTTCGGCAGTGAATTTCTGCGTGTGGAGGCCGGTTATTCCTCGGCTGAGGAATCGGGCAGCATAATCTATTTTTTTGACGAGGCAAGGACACTGAAAAAAAATGGTGTCTGTGTTCTGGATATTCCTGATTATCTCACCTCGAATCCGGTCTTCTGCTACTCGCCCGATACAAGCACTATCCTTGCGAAGGACCAGAAGATAAGGCGGAACTACATTGACCGCCTCTGCTTCTACCGCGAGAGGGCCCATATTTTCGACCTCAGGTACATGAACAGGCTCGTTGCCCAGAAAACCGCTGAGCTCCAGAAACAGAGACCGGATAAAAACTACATCGAAACCGTTAATGAAAAACTCATTGAAGTCTGTGATAAAATATCTCTGAGACGTAAAGCCGCAGCGGACATGATAAACGCGAACCTCAGGACAATGTATGCAGATTTCGGCGGCGGGGATGAATTTTTCAGCCTTGATTATGTCACTAACGTTAAGGACAGGGAGATAATCGGCAAAGAGCTGTCCTCGGGCAAATGTCTTTACGGTGTGCACAGGGACAGATTTTACAGCAGGAACACAGGGCGCATTTATGATAAATTTTCATCTTACGGTCAGAAAAAAACATTTGAGCTTCTTGTTTTAGCGGCAATTTTATTAGATGTTGAAGAAATGCTCAAAACTGATATAATAACCCTTTTAGATGATTTCGAAGCAGGATTGGATGAAAAACGCTCGGCTGCCTTCTTTTCCATTTTCTCAGGCGAAAGGCAGGTCATTATGACAGGGGTAAAAAACCGTATATTTGATGATATACGAACAATAAGGCTGTGACCTGAAGTCGCACGCCTTTTGATACATTGCGGGCAATGCGCCCGTTTTTTGCGGTTTGTTGCCGCAGGTTTTTTTGAAATAAATAGTCAGGTGAACAATGCAGAATAATTACAGTGAAGACAGTATTAAGGTTCTGGAAGGGCTGGAAGCGGTCAGACAGAGGCCGGGTATGTACATCGGCTCCACCGGCGCAAGGGGTCTTCATCACCTTGTTTATGAAGTTGTGGACAACTCCATAGACGAAGCAATGGCAGGCTACTGCGATACTATTACCGTTACACTGCATGTAGACGGCTCGGTTACAGTTGAGGACAACGGCAGGGGCATTCCCGTCGGAATACACCCCAAGGTCGGCAAACCCACTGTGGAAGTGGTTATGACAACTCTCCACGCCGGCGGAAAGTTCGATTCAGGCTCATATTACGCCTCCGGCGGTCTTCACGGTGTGGGTGTTTCAGTGGTGAACGCGCTCAGTGAATACCTCGAAGTCACCGTAAGACGTGACGGCGGCACATTCTACCAGAAATACGAGATCGGCAAACCCGCCAGCGAGTTCGGCCGCATCGGAAACTCCGAAAGAACAGGCACTACTGTTACCTTCAAGCCGGATCTTAAAATTTTCGAGACCACCGAATATTCCTTCGACACCCTTTCCAGAAGGCTCAGGGAACTTGCGTACCTCAACAGCGGAATCAGAATCAAAATCATAGACGAACGTTTTGATCAGGAACAGGAATACCACGCCGAAGGCGGGATAGTAAGCTACCTTAAATACCTGAACAAGAACAAGATAATGGTTCTGGAAGAACCCATGTACTTCAAGGGCGAGTATGAAGGCATAACCGCGGAAGTGGCAATAACCTACAACGACACATACAACGAAAGCATATACTCCTTCGTAAACAACATCCACACGGAAGAGGGCGGAACCCATGAATCCGGCTTTAAATCCGGCTATACGAAGGTTTTCAACAGCTTCATATCCAAGCAGAACATTTCTAAAGAGAAGGAAAACCTCACCGGGGATGATGTCCGTGAGGGAATGAGCGCCATTATCTCCGTGCGCATAAATGAACCTGTCTTTGAAGGGCAGACCAAAACAAAGCTCGGTTCATCCGCGGCCAAAACCGCTGTGGAATCGATCCTCGCGGGAAGCCTCGGCGACTATTTTGAGGAAAACCCATCAGTAGTTAAAAAGATATATGAAAAAGCCCTTCAGGCTTTCCGTGCCCGTGAAGCTGCCAGAAAGGCGAAGGAACTCACCCGCCGCAAGAACGCCCTCGAGATTTCCACACTCCCCGGAAAACTGGCGGATTGTCAGGAAAAAGACCCTCAGCACTCTGAACTTTTCATAGTGGAAGGGGACTCTGCGGGCGGTTCGGCAAAACAGGGGCGTGACAGACGCCATCAGGCGATACTGCCGCTCAAGGGCAAAATCCTTAACGTTGAGAAGGCACGTTATGACAAGCTTCTCTCAAACAACGAGATAAGGACGATTATAACAGCCCTCGGCACCAGCATAGGCAAGGATGACTTCAACGTTGAGAAGCTCCGCTACCATAAAATCATAATCATGACGGATGCGGATGTTGACGGCGCGCATATCTCCACCCTGCTGCTCACTTTCTTCTTCCGTCACATGAAAGAGATAATCGAGCGCGGCTATCTTTATATCGCGAGCCCCCCGCTCTACAAAGTGAAAAAAGGCAAGAACGAGCGCTACATCCAGAACGAAGAGGTTATGGCGGATTTTCTCCTTGATCTCGGTCTTGAGGATGTCGAGATAGAAAATGTCGAGAAGCACAGATACAAGGAGCTCATGCTCAATCTGGGCAAGCTGAACAAGATGATCATCAAGTACGTCAAAAAAGGCTACACCAGAGAGCTTATAAAGTTCATGGCGATGTATCAGAACCTTGTTCCCCAGAACCTTGCGGACAAGGCTTTTGTTGATGAGTTTTACAAAACCCTTCAGGACAGGGGTCTGCTTAACGGCTACGTGAACACTGAAATAAACTATAACGAGGAATTCAGCAGATACAACATCAAGCTGGAGACATCGACACAGACTTATAAAATCAACACAGACCTCATCGGCTCGCCTGAGTTCAAAGAGCTGAGAAGGCTGGGCGTCTACCTCAGGGAACTGGGCGACGCACCGCATAAAATCAAGGTAGGGGAAGATGTAAGCACCTTCACTTCCCTTACTGAGCTCCTCTCTTTTGTCGAGGAGAGGGGTAAAAAAGGTCTGGGTATTCAGCGTTACAAAGGTCTCGGTGAAATGAACCCCGAACAGCTCTGGGAAACCACTGTGGACCCTGAAAGAAGAACCCTCTACAAAGTCACAATAGAGGACGCGGAAGCGGCGGACGAGCTCTTCAGCCTCCTTATGGGCGATGTTGTTCTTCCGAGGCGTGAGTTTATCGAAACAAACGCGCTCAACGTAAGAAATCTGGACGTTTAGGTGAATGATGGAAAATAAAGGAATTATCAATCTTAATATTGAAGACTCCCTCAAGGACAGCTATCTCGACTACGCCATGAGCGTTATTGTCGGCCGTGCGCTGCCCGATGTCAGGGACGGTCTGAAACCCGTTCACAGACGCGCCCTTTTCGCCATGCACGAAATGGGGGTTTACTATAATAAGCCCTATAAAAAATCAGCCCGTATCGTGGGTGATGTTATAGGTAAGTACCACCCCCACGGTGACTCCGCTGTTTATGACACTGTTGTCCGCATGGCGCAGGATTTCTCGCTCCGCTACCCCCTTGTGGACGGTCAGGGTAACTTCGGCTCCATAGACGGTGACCGCGCGGCGGCAATGAGGTATACCGAGGTAAGGCTCTCCAAGATAAGCGATGAATTCGTCAGCGATCTCGACAAGGACACTGTTGATTTCACAGACAACTATGACGGCTCAATGCAGGAACCCACTGTTTTCCCCACGAGGATCCCCAACCTCCTTGTGAACGGAACAAGCGGTATCGCGGTGGGCATGGCGACCAATATTCCGCCCCACAACCTCACTGAGGCCGTGGACGCGCTTATGCTCATGATAGACAACCCCGATTACACCGAGGAAGATATTTTCTCCGTGATAAAAGGACCCGACTTCCCCACCGCAGGAATGATCCTCGGCAGGGAGGACATATATAAGGCTTACAGAACAGGCAGAGGCTCCATAACAATTAGAGCCAAAACCCACATAGAAGAAACCAAGACCGGCAAAGAGGTAATCGTTGTCGATGAACTGCCCTATCAGGTGAACAAGGCTCTTCTCATTGAGAAGATAGCCGAGCTTGTGCGTGATAAAATTGTAACGGGAATTTCCGATCTCCGTGATGAATCCGACCGTGACGGAATCCGTGTGGTTATCGAGCTCAAGCGCGAGCAAATGCCCGATGTTCTCCTGAACCAGCTTTATAAATTCACTCAGATGCAGACCACCTTCGGCATGAACATGGTTGCGATTGTTGACGGCAGACCCCAGACGCTCACCCTGCGTAAAATACTTGAGGCGTTCATTGAGCACAGGGTCACCGTTGTTACCCGCAGAACCCGTTATCTTCTTGATAAGGCTGAAAAACGCCTCCATATTCTGGAAGGTCTCATAAAGGCTGTGGAAAATATTGATGAAGTGATCAGGCTGATCAAAACATCAAAAGACACACCTGAAGCCAAAATGAAGCTGAAGGAAGCCTTCAGCTTCAGCGATGTTCAGAGCCAGGCTATTCTCGAAATGAGGCTGAGCAAACTCACAGGCCTTGAGATCGAGAAGCTTCAGGGCGAATATGAAGACACGCTGAAAGACATAGAATACTACAAAAGCATCCTCGGCAACAGAGGCGTCATGATGGGCGTTATCCGTGACGAGCTTACTGAAATAAAAGACAAATACGCTGACGAAAGAAGAACCGAAATAGTGGCCGCCGCAGGCGAGTTCAACATGGAAGACCTGATCCCCGACAGCGAGACAGTGGTCACCATCACTCACAACGGCTACATAAAACGTACGCTTCTTGACAACTTCGTGGCGCAGAAGCGCGGCGGAAAAGGCAAAAGCGGAGCCAAAAGCAAAGGGGACGACTTCGCTGAAAGGATGCTTGTCACCACTAACCACGCCAAGGTATTCTTCTTCACAAACACAGGAAAAATCCACTTCCTCAAGGTGTACGACATACCCGAAAGCGCAAGGGATACAAAAGGCAGACATCTCAGCAACCTGCTCACCTTTGAGAAGGATGAAAACCTCGCCTCCGTTGTCACTCTCAGTGAGGCGGACAACGATAAATACCTTTTCATGTCCACCAAGCACGGCGTTGTTAAGAAAACCCCCGTTATGGACTTTAAAAGCGGCAGAAGCGGCATGATAGCTCTCAAGCTCCGTGAAGGGGACGAGATTATGGCAGCAGATGTCACCACCGATAATGACAGTATTTTCCTTGCCACCAGAAACGGCAAAACCATACAGTTCAGCTCGCTCGATGTACGCGCAATGGGCAGAGCGGCGACAGGCGTCAGAGGAATTACCCTTGAGGATGAGGATGAAGTGGTTTCCATGGAAGTTCTCACAGGCCACCCCTATATACTTAACGTAACCGAATACGGCTACGGCAAATGCTCTCTGGTTGCGGACTACAGGCTCCAGACCAGAGGCGGCAAAGGGGTTAAGCTCTGCAAGGTCAGCCCCAAAACAGGCCTTGTCTGCGGTGCGAAACAGGTTAACGAAGAGGATGATGTTATGCTGATTACCAAAGGCGGCAAAATAATCAGGCTCTCCGTTAAGGAAATCCCCGTTATGGGCAGGGACACTCAGGGCGTTAAGCTTATGTCCACGGACGAGGACAGGATAATCTCCTTTGCCATAGTCAAAGAGGACGATGCAGAGGAAGAATAGTTGTAATGCGGGCGGCAGGCTTCTGCCCCCTGCGAATCTTACTCTAAAAACGTAAGGAGTTAATATAATGCCGACTAAGATTGACGGAAAAGAACTGGCACAGAAGATCAGAAACGGCCTGAGAGAGAAAGCCGCAGAGTACAAAGACAAAACCGGACGTGTGCCCGGTCTTGCCGTTATCCTTGTGGGTGAGGACCCTGCAAGTCAGGTTTATGTCCGCATGAAGAACAAAGCCTGTGAGGAAGCGGGTTTTAAATCCATAGTGGACAGGATGCCCGATACCACTTCCACGGAAGAACTTCTTGCAAGGGTTGAGCAGTACAACAACGATGCCTCAATAAACGGCATACTTGTTCAGCTTCCTCTGCCTAAGCAGATAGACGAGAAGAAAGTTCTGTACGCCATCAGGCCGGAGAAAGATGTTGACGGCTTCCATCCCGTTAATGTCGGTCTTCTTAACATAGGCGAAGATGCCCTTGCTCCCTGCACTCCTGCGGGTGTTATGGTTATGTTCGAGGAATACGGCATAGAGCTCAGCGGCAAGAACGTTGCGGTTCTCGGCAGAAGCAACATAGTGGGCAAGCCTATGGCGGCTCTGCTTATAAAGGCTAACGCCACCGTAACCGTGTGCCACTCACGCACAAAAAATATAAAAGATATCTGCCGCAAGTCAGACATAATAGTGGCTGCTATCGGCAAGGCAAACTTTGTCACTGCTGATATGGTAAGCGACGGTGCGGTCATAATAGACGTGGGCATAAACAGGATAGAGGACAAGCTTGTGGGCGATGTGGACTATGACGCTGTTTACAGCAAGGCTTCATACATCACCCCCGTGCCCGGCGGAGTCGGCCCTATGACAATTGCCATGCTTCTCAGCAACACACTGAAAGCGTTCGAGAAAACACTCTAATACGGTATATGCGGAATGGATACGATAGTTGCACCTATAACTCCCGTCATCCGTTCCGCCGTAACTCTTCTGCGCATTTCCGGCGCTGACAGCCTCAGGGCTCTGGCGTTCCTTAAAAAGCAGGGCGGCGGCGCTTTCTCCTCTTTGGAACCCCGCATGGTTTACCACGCGCTGTATGATGACGGCAGTGTGCGGGACGATGTTGTCTTCTGGTATTTCAAATCCCCAAACTCATATACAGGCGAAGATGTTCTGGAAATATCCTTCCACGGCAATCCGCTGATAGTCAGAAGCGCAATAAGCGCCTTTCTCTCACTGGGAATGCGATTTGCTGAACCCGGCGAGTTTACCCGCAGGGCATTCATAAACGGCAAAATGGATCTTTCGCAGGCCGAGGCGGTGGAGGAGATGATCTCCGCCAAGTCAGAGGCCGGACTGTTCTATTCATACAACCAGCTCAGGGGAGGTCTGAAAACACAGATTCAGAGCCTGAAATCTTTGTATGTGGATGTGCTTACGGTTGTTGAGGCGTATATCGACTTTCCGGAGGAAGATCTCTCAGACAGGGAACTGCACTATATAACAACAAAATATGATCAGATAGAAGCAGAGCTCAGAGAGCTTGTGAAAAACTATTCAACGCTGAAATCAGTGAACGATGCAGTGTATGTTTCCATTGCCGGACGTCCTAATGTAGGCAAATCGTCCATCCTCAACTGTATGCTGAAGGAGAACAGGGCTATTGTCTCAGATGTTCCCGGAACAACGAGAGACTTCATAGACGCAGACATGACCTTGGCAGGCCACCCCGTTAAGATTGTGGACACCGCAGGAATCCGCCACACGGATGACTTTGTGGAGAAAGCAGGGATAGAGCGTTCCCTTGAGCGGGTTGAAAGCTCGCATATAGTCATAGCCGTTGTAGATCTTTCTGAAACGCTCACAGCGGAGGACATGCTTGTCCTTGAAAAAACAAAAGACGCAAAACGGATAATAGTAGGAAATAAGGCAGATGTGAAAAAACATGACCATGGTGCTGATGTTGAAATATCCGTGAAAACAGGAGAAAATATTCATGAGTTTATGAATCTTCTTGAAAGCCTCGTTTCTCAGGAAGACTCACAGATTCATGAGCACGCCATAGCTGTTAACGAAAGACAGAAGAACGGTTTTCAGCGTATGCTTGCCTCCCTTGAGGAGATAAGGGTAATGGGGTGCGGCGACCTTGACGCACTTTCGTTTGAACTGCGTGACAGTCTGAATGTACTCTCTGAAATAACCGGAGAGACTTACACCGAAGAAATATTATCAAACATCTTCAACAGCTTCTGCATCGGTAAATGATGTGCAGTTGTGGAAAATTCAGGCTGTTTCACGTGAAACAAATATATTATTAGTGTGAGTTCTGAAAGGTTTGGGGAGATTGTTTCTGAATGTTTCCCCGCCTGAATATAATATTAGTTGGTGCATCTTCTCATCAATGTATGAAGATGCTCCTGAATCCCTTCCTAAGAAAGCATGAAGATAATGTTTCTGAAGAAGGCAATAAGCAAACAGGTGAGAAATGCTTGTTTATGACAAGTTTTATGATGTGATTGTGGTTGGCGCCGGACATGCCGGCTGTGAGGCAGCGCTTGCCTCAGCCCGTATGGGTGCGTCAACGGCGCTTTTTACCATTAATGCGGACAATGTTGCGCATATGAGCTGCAACCCTGCTATCGGAGGTCTTGCTAAAGGAAATATCGTTAAGGATATTGACGCTCTTGGCGGTGAGATGGGGCGTAATATAGACGAAACAGGAATTCAGTTCCGTGTCCTGAATATGAAGAAAGGCCCCGCGGTGCGCAGCAGCAGGGCGCAGGCTGATAAAGATCTTTATAAACAGCGGATGCAGCGTGTAATAATGGAGCAGCCCGGGCTTGATCTGAAGCAGGCAATGGTTGAAGGATTGTCCATAGAAGACGGGGAAATCAGGGGGATCATAGCAGATACCGGAATGCTTTACCGGGCTAAGAAGGTTGTCCTCTGCACCGGAACCTTCCTAAAAGGGCTTATCCACATCGGTGACTGTAATTACCTCGCAGGACGAATGAACGAATTTGCATCTGTCGGCATGTCTGACTCGCTCACAAGAGCAGGCTTTAAGCTTGAAAGGCTTAAAACCGGCACACCCGCCAGACTTGATGTAAACACCATAGACTTTTCAAAGCTTGACGCCCAGCATGGCGATGACTTTGCCAAGCCGTTCTCATTTGAGACTGAAGAGATAACTCTGCCTCAGCTTCCCTGCTATGTCACTTATACAAATGAAAAGACTCATCAGATTATCAGAGACAATCTTCACCGATCACCGCTTTACGGCGGGGTGATAAAGGGTATAGGGCCCAGATACTGCCCTTCCATAGAGGACAAGGTTAAGAAGTTTCCCGAAAAGACCAGACACCAGATTTTTCTTGAGCCGGAAGGGCTTAACTCAAGGGAATATTACGCCAACGGATTTTCATCCTCTCTCCCCATAGATGTACAGATAGCTATGTACAGGTCTGTTGAGGGGCTGGAGAATGTTGAATTTGTCCGTCCGGCTTATGCTATTGAGTATGATTTTGTTCAGCCTACAGGCCTTTTCGCCACAATGGAGACCAAGCTTGTAAAAGGGCTTTACTTCGCTGGACAGCTTAACGGAACCAGCGGATATGAAGAAGCCGCGGCACAGGGGCTGATCGCCGGAATAAATGCCGCACTTGCGCTGAAAGGGAGCGAACCGTTTATAGTCGGGCGTGAACAGAGCTACATAGGCGTAATGATTGATGATCTGGTGAATAAGGGTGTTGATGAGCCTTACCGCATGTTTACCTCAAGGGCGGAGTACAGGCTCCAGCTTCGTGAGGATAACGCTGAGTACAGGCTCACTGACAAAGGCTATGAATTGGGATTGATCAGCAAAACCCGTTATGAGCGCTTCTGTGCTGAAAGGATTGCGAAAGAGGAAGAACTCACACGCCTGAAAACCATCAGGATCACTCCAACACTAGAGGTGCTTAATATCCTTGCCGAATACGGAGGGGTGCTGAAAAACCCTGTGAGTGCATTCGAACTTCTGAAAAGACCGGAGTTTGACTATTCGACCATTGAGAAACTGTGCGGAAGCACAGTGAATGAGCGTGTGCGTGAGCAGGTTGAGATAAACGCCAAGTACGAGGGATATATCCAGCGGCAGGAAACAGAGATAGAAAAGTTCCGCAAAACGGAATCGGTCAAAATTCCCGAAGTGATAGACTATTCTTCAATAATAGGTCTCCGCAGGGAATACATAGATAAGCTCAATGCCATCCGCCCCGCAACACTGGGTCAGGCGGCGAGGATTCAGGGGATGACGCCGGCCGCGGTTGCCCTCCTTCATGTGCATATCAGTAAAATCAGGAACAGCGGCGGAAATGATGCTGAATAATTATATAAATATTACAGATGAGCAGTCTGCAAAGCTGGAGAAATTCTATGAGCTTCATATGTCCGCAGGCCTCAACCTCACTGCTATAAAAGATAAAGATGAGTTTTACCTGAAACATTATCTGGATAGTGTCTACATCTTTTCACTGAAAAATGTTTTACGTGAAACAATGGCGGATATCGGCAGCGGGGGCGGGTTTCCGGGGATTGTGACTGCGGTTTTTTATCCTGAAGTGAAGATAACCCTTGTGGAAAGCATAGCAAAAAAATGCAGATTTCTTGAACATGCGGCGGCGGAACTGGGTCTTGATAATATCACTGTCCTGAACTGCCGCGCAGAGGCCGTCAGGGGACAGTTCGACCTTATCACCGCAAGGGGTGTAGCCAAAGTGCGGGAAATCCTTAAATGGACTAAGAGCCTTGCCCGCAGGGATACTTTGTGGTTATTATACAAAGGTGAAAGGCTGGAAGAAGAGATGAAGCAGGCGGAAGATCTGCTTAAAAAATATAAACTGGGGTTTGAGAATGTCAGGGTTGAAGAACCATTTACGAGGACTTACACTATTATTGGCAGCAGCGGCTGTTTTACTGACGGTGTCCTGCGCAGCCCGTCCGCAGGTGTCGGTTCCCGTTGAGCCGTTTTCCGAAACTTTTTACGCGAATAAAGACCTCAACTTCAGAGATCTTGAAAAACTGCAGACAATAAACAGCAATGCGCCCCTTGAACAGTCAGCGGCGGCGGGTCTGATAATGGGCAGGTATTACATACGAAAAAGCCAGTTTGACAAGGGGCTGAAGTTTCTGGAACGGAACTACAGGGAAACCTACCTGTCCAGATACATGCGTTTTTCCGGAATGCTCTGGCTTTTTGACGCCTATGTTAAAACCGGAAAGGAAGACAAGGCGCTTGAGTATTACACAATGATCAGCAACAGGAAGGACGAGGAGCCTTTTCCTTCCGTTATAAAAACTTACTGCTCCTCAGAGGGGATAAAAGCGGGGGATGACCCCTTCGCTGACTGTGTGGACAGCAGGCTGAAGCCTTCATCGGCGGACAAGGCAAAGAAAGAGCCCGCGGAAGAGAGCATAACGGTAGAAATCAAGGAACCAGATCCTGTTCCCGCTCCGGTTATAGTCAGAGAGGAGACAAAGGCGGATAAAGTGTTCCTGGTGGGCGGCAGCCACATGGAGTTTATGCAGGCGGCCATAGCCGCTGTTGCCTACAAGCGTGCACCCTTCAAGCTTGAAATGGGTGACGGCATAGGCTTTAACTCGGCAAAGATAGACCCCTTCCACAGAACAGTGCAGGTGGACGGAAACACATACAGGTTTGACATAAGCAAGGATGACATTGTGGCTGAGGCAACAGGATACGCTGTGCTTGAAAAAGCAGTAACCGTTCTGGCCGCTTCAAATGAATACACCGTTCAGGCGGAACTGGCGGCGAAAGAACTCAGAGCGCAGAACATAAGGGTCCATATCATCAACTTTGAGAAAGGAAATTTTCAGAACGAGATGAAATCCATAACCTCAAAGGACGGGAAAGACACCCGCTATACGGTTGTGGTGTTCTCCCCTGAGATAAAGCTGATAAAAGTTGTGCCCCTTGTGCGCTACAGTGTGAAGAACCCCGAAAAAGTCCGCCTCCTCATCGGGACTGATTCATTCGGAAAAAGATACATGACAGATGACTACGCCGGCTACTTCCGCAGGGCGATGATTTTCACCCCTGTCTATCTGGCAGGAAACGGAAACGCTTCAGAGTTCCGCAGGGTATACACTGAGCAGTACGGAGAGGAGCCCACGCTTTCCGCTTATATGGCAAACGATATGATAGCCTTCCTGAAGGGCGAGCCGGTTTCTTCTTTTGCTACGGATGTCAGGTATATGGACGCAGGAAGAGCAGTGAGGAGCGTTAAAGGGTTCAGGTTCATTTCCGCTGATAAAATAGAAGTGCTGGGGCAGTAGAATGAGCTTCAGAGATATAGCCGAAGGCAGATACAGCTGCCGTGATTACATGGAAAAAGAAGTAAGCTGTGAAGATCTCGAATATATGCTGGAGTGCGCCCGCCTCGCTCCCAGCGCATGCAATCTCCAGCCTTGGAAAATATATATGGTGCGGGATGAGAAAGTCAGGGAAGCTGTCTGCGGGGCATACCCTAGAGACTGGCTGAAAAACGCTCCGGTTATCGCTGTTTTCTGCGGTCTGAAGGGTGAGGGCTGGAAGAGGGCGGACGGTGCAGACTACCTTATGTGCGATGTGTCCATAACAGCGGATCATTTCATAAACGCAGCGAGTGAAAGAGGGCTCGGAACCTGCTGGATAGCCGCTTTTGATGAAAAGAAGCTCGCAGAGGCGCTCAGGCTGCCTGAAAACGAAAAGCCTTATATTATGACTCCCGTGGGTTATGCCGCCGGCAAAGCTCCGTCAGGGAAAAAGAGGAAAAGCCTTCAGGACATCTGCTGTTTTATTTGAATGCTAATTTTATAATTTGCGTGTATTATTGGTAAAGCAGGCGCAAAAAAGCGTCTGCAAGCCTGTTCCGCCTGTTTTCAGGCTGACCTGCCGCTTGCATACTCAAACATGAATTTATATTGACAAAAAATAAGATTATATAATAGATTTAAATACCTATGCGTTGGCTGCTTATTTTCGTAACAACGTTTGGTTTTAATTTATTATCGGAGATTAAAATGAAAAGAGATAAGTCGGAATATGCCGTACAGGCGGTCAACAACGCCATAGATATTCTTGAGCTGCTCGGCGACGGTGAGCACGAACTCAGCATAAGCGATGTGGTTACAAAGCTGAACCTCACCAGAAGCAATGTGAACAAGCTGCTGGCCACGCTTGAGATGTTCGGCTATGTGGAGTACAACCGCTACACAGGCAACTTCAGGCTCGGCGTGAAAACATTCCAGATCTCTCAGGCTTACATAAACAAGCTGAACATTATAGAAATCTCCATTCAGGTTCTCCAGCAGCTCAAGCAGCAGACAGGGGAATCCGCCTATATCAGCGTAATGAGGGACGGCAATGTCGTTTACCTTAACGTTATAGAGACAGATCACGCTGTCAGGGTTCTGCCCCGGATTGGCAATGTGGGCCCTGCTTATGCCACTGCCACAGGCAAGGCGCAGCTCGCCTATTATGACCAGCGTGATGTTGAAAAGCTTTATCCGGGTGAGATGGTTACCTTCACAAAAAACACACTGGGCTCTATGGACGCTCTCAAGGCCGATCTCAAGCTTATTAAAGAGAGAGGCTACTCCATGGACGACGAGGAGTATGAACTCGGCGTGAGGTGTGTGGGTGCACCCGTGAGAGACTTCATGGGTAATGTTATAGCGGGAATAAGTGTAAGCGCGCCTGTTGAACGTATGCCTATGGAGCGTGTGGAAACAGAAGTGGCACACATAGTTCAGGAAGCGGCTAAGGCTCTTTCAGTCAAATTCGGCTACAGGGGCTAAACATAACCCCTGAGCCCTGAGAGGCTTTCCTGCAGCTCCGGCTGCCGCTTATCCTGCTGCGGGCTTACGGCCGCCATGTTCCCTCAATTCCCGGGCGGTGTGATTATGTTGCCTTCCGTCAGCATACTTTTTGTCGAAGACTCAGGGGTGGAAAAAAACAGAATCCTTGAAGCTCTGAGAAAACATTTCACAATAGAGATCCATGCACTCGCCTCAACCACGGACGAATTCCACGAACTTCTTACAGGACACCACTGGGACCTTGTTGTCTCGGAGGAATACCTCAGCAAAACAGACGCTTTTGAGATACTGGATATAATCAACGCTTCCGGACGCGAGATACCTTTCTTTGTTTTTTCGGCATATTCAGATGTGCGCGGCGCTGTGGAGTGTGTACGGCGGGGCGCGGCGGATTTCCGCACCAAGGATGACATAGCGGGTCTGATGGATTCGGTGAAAAATGTTCTCAGCCGCAGACGAATCCGCCGTGAGGACGATGAATATGAACGGGAACTCCTGATTGACATAATAGAAGAAAGCAGGGATCTCATATTTCTCATAGACGAAAAAAGCCTCAGGTTCAGGTATGTAAACCGTGCCGTAATAGAAAAAACAGGCTACAGCTTCGGGGAACTGAGGAATATGACGCCTGTAGACCTCGTGCGCAACCTGAGCGCGGAGCTTCTCCGTGAACGGCTGACGGGAATAGCTGAGGGCGAGCAGGACAAGGTTGTCCTCTTCACCGAGATAGTTTCAAAATCGGGCGGGATATACCAGAGCGAAGCCACTATACAGTTGGTTTACCGGAAGAACGAAAGTCTTTTTTACGCCCGTCTGGAAGACCTGAGCGAGAAAATACGCACCCATGAAAACGCAATGAGGATGATGCAGGTTATAGAATACAGCACATCCGGCATTTTCGTTACCGAGAAGGACGGAACTATCACCTACGCGAACCCCAAGCTGCACAGGCAGACGGGATTCGGAGAAAAAGATATAATCGGCAGCAACATAAAGATAATCAAAAATGTAATAGAAGACAGTGCGGAGTATGACCGCATCTGGTCAACGGTTTTGTCCGGCAGGCGCTGGGCAGGGCGGACAAAGAGCAAAACGAAGGACGGAGGCGAGGTGGAGGTTATTTCCTTTGTCTCCCCCATAAGGAACTCCAAAGGCGAGATAACGAATCTGGCTTTCTTTGATGAGGATGCCACACTCGCAAACGAAATGAAGATGCAGCTTATTCACGCCCAGAAGATGGAAACCCTCGGAGAACTGGCGGGCGGTATAGCCCATGATTTCAACAATGTTCTGACGGCCGTTGGCGGATTTGCCAGCGTAATAAGCAGGAAGCTGAAAGACAGAAAGGATATAAGCTATCTGGCTGATAAGCTTGTTGAGCTTGCCGAATCCGGCAGGGCGCTCACTCAGGGGCTTCTGGGCTACAGCAGGAAGCAGGAACAGGAGTTCCGTATAATAGAAGTGGACAGAGCAATAAGAAAGGTGACCGACATCATCTCCCTTGTTTTTCCGGAGGATGTTGTAATAGACGCTGATATGAACTGCGGCGGAGTGCGGATAAGAGCAATAGAATCCCAGATCGAGCAGATTCTGCTTAACCTTGCGAACAACGCCAGAGACGCTATGCCGGACGGAGGGCTTCTGACAGTCGCAAGCTCTAAAAGCCCCTCAGGCAGGAGCGCCCTGATTCGTATAGGGGATACAGGCACAGGGATGCCGGCCGATGTTCTGGCTAATATTTTCAAGCCTTTCTTTACCACTAAGAGCGAAGGAAAAGGCACAGGCCTTGGGCTTGCCATAGTGAAGGACCTCATGGACTCCCATGGCGGAAAGATCACCTGTGACAGCGTGCTGGGTCAGGGAACGGTTTTTACACTGGAGTTTCCCCTTGTGGACATAGACGAGATCTCCTGCGCCGCCGCCACTGCGGACAGCCTTGTGAGACTGGACGGCTCAGTGGTGGTGATAGATGATGATGCGGGCGTCAGAGAGGGCATAGAGACAATGCTCAGCGAATTCGGCTACCGCCCCGAAAGCTTTGACGGGTATCCCGCCATGCACGGCAGGCTCGGAAATCTGGGAAATGTGTCCATGGCTGTCATAGATCTTGTGCTTTCTGATTCAGGAAGCATAATGGCCGGGGAAGCGCTTCTTGAGAAATACGGCAGTCTGCCGATAATCTATATGACGGGTTATGATGACGAGTCGCTCAGGGCAAAAGGGATAGACACAGCGGGAAAAACAGTTTTGAGAAAGCCTGTTTTTGCTCACTCTCTGCTGAAGGCAATGGCTGAGGCAGCCGGTGAAAAAAGTGCGGGCGGCAGGTAATATTACCTGTTAATATATTTATAAATATTATTAATCTAAAGCATGAAGGTTGAGATGAATAAATGGACGGAAGATTTTCCTGAAGCGATGAAGGAAATCACGATACTTTGTGTTGAGGACGAATCCGATGCCAGAGACAAGCTTTCGGGCTTTCTGAGCAAGAATTTCGGCATTGTGTACAGCGCGTCCGACGGTATAGAGGGTCTTGAGATGTTCAAGGCCGAAAAGCCGGATATAATCATAACAGATATTCAGATGCCCCTCATGAACGGGCTTGAGATGGCTGAGGAGATCAGAAAGGAAAATGCCGATGTGCCCATCATAATCACCACCGGCTATGATGATGAAAAATATCTCGTGGGCTCCATAGACATAGGCGCCATGAAATATATCAAGAAGCCTGTGGACATCAAAAAACTGAGAAGCCTTCTCAGCGAAGTCGCCCTCAACATCATCCAGAAAAAAGAGAAAGCGAAGAAAGACAGGCTCCTGCGCCTTGTTATGGAAAACTCATCGGAGTTCTACCTCATAACCGACCTTGAAAAAATCTACTACATGAACACGGCGTTCCTCCGATACATCGGCTACAGCGATATGGATGAACTCGGCAGCAAGAGCTCCGTTCTTGAAAACGTGAACATACTGAAAGACGGCAGCGGGTACTGCGGGGCAGACCTGCGGAACTGGCTGAAAAAGGCTGTTTCCGAAAACCTTGATGAGGCAGTGCTCAAGATGCAGGGTGCAGGCAAGCTCAAAAGCGAGGCTAAGAATTTTCTGATGCGGATCAATAAGGTTGAGGAGGAAAACTCCGTCCTTGTTTCAATGGTGGATATCTCCACTCTGGAAACCGTTGCCTCAATAGTGGAGACGCCCGCTATGATTGACCCGCTCACCGGAGTGGTAAACAGGCAGAAATTCATTGAAGAGCTTGACAGAGAGCTCTACAGAGTTCAGCGCTATACCCGCCCCCTTTGCCTTATACTTTTTGATATAGACGGTTTCAGTGAAATAAACGAACGATACGGACGGCAGGTCGGCGACAGCATAATCAAAGAGATAGCCCAGCTTGTTAAGCACAATGTCCGTGTTGTGGACACCTTCGCCCGCTACGGCGGAGAGGAGTTCATAATCCTTGCTCCCGAGACGGACATAAACGGCGGATTTGCCCTTGCGGACAAGATCCGCGGGAAGATAGAGCGTGAGCAGTTTTCCCATGTCGGCAGGGTTACGTGCAGCTTCGGGGTAACGGAATATGTTCTTCTCCAGTCGAGGGATCTGATAATAAAAACAGCGGATGACGCTCTTTACATGGCAAAAAGCAGAGGACGCAACAGGGTTGAGAAAGTAGCTTTCCTTTAAAGAATAAATAAATTTTGCGGTGATTAATGAAAGTGTTCCGCCATGCGGTTATTTCCCCTGCACTGCCTGAAGAATATCTGGATATGAAGACACTCGGCCTCCTCAGCGCCTCCAACTTTAAAGGCGAGAAGCAGGAGGACGGGCGGGTGCTTTTTTCATCGGAAGACCCTTGCGGTGTGGACGAGCTCTGCTCGCGCCTCGCAGCGGTTATTGAGCACAGGCTTCAGGAAAACAGGGCGGATTATCCAGTGTCGGTTGCGCTGAAAATCTCCCTTGCAGACGCTGAAACGGGGATATGCGGGGGCGAGGCGTATTTTATCACCGCTTTTCATGTTGAGCACTTCTCCACAGAGCAGTGGCTGGAGGAGAAGATACAGGAGCATGCAAGCGCGGCGGAAATCGAGTTTTTTGACTGAAATTAATGTTGTTTCACATGAAACATTTTATATAATAGGCACTTAAAATCACTTATCCATGGCAGGTACTTTCCTTTGTCAAATCAGCTTTCAAAAGGTTTCAGGCACGCGCTGCCCATAGCGGCGGGTTATTTCCCCGTTGCGGTTTCTTTCGGGCTTACGGCGGTTTCGGCAGGGCTGGACGGCTGGCTCGCCGTTCTTATGTCACTTATAGTTTTCGCAGGCGCTTCCCAGTTTGTGGGTGCGGGCATGTTCGGCATGGGGGTCGGAGGCTGGGAGATTGTTCTCACCACGTTTGTTCTGAATTTCCGTCACTTCCTCATGAGTTCGTCACTCTCAAGAAGACTGCCGGAAGGAGCCACTAAGCCTCAGTCGGCACTGGCGGCATTCGGCGTAACTGACGAAACCTTCGCCGTGGCAAGTATGAGCGGGGGTGAAAAGATTGCGCCTTCATATCTTTACGGACTTAACTTCACGGCTTACGCCGCATGGACTTCAGGAACCCTTGCTGGGGTCATGGCGGGATCAATCTTGGGCGACACCCTGAAGCAGAGCCTGACTTTCGGGTTGTATGCGCTTTTCATCGGCCTGCTTGTGCCGGAACTGAAAAGAGCCAGACCGGCGGTAACTGCAGCATTAAGCTCAATGGCCGTCAGCGGGGGGCTTTACTTTCAGCCCTTTTTTGAGATGGGCTCAGGCTGGATGATTGTCTGCGCCACAGCCGCGGGAGCGCTCACAGCCGCAGTCATGCACGGAGAAGAGAATGAGCAAGCTTAACATAATTATACTCATGGCGTTTGTGACATACATCCCGAGGATGCTGCCCATGGTCTTCCTGAAAAATATGCGCCTTGCACCGTGGCTGAACCGGTTTCTGAGATTCATCCCCTATGCTTCCCTTGGCGCGCTTATATTTCCCGGTGCTCTGTTTTCGGTTAATCCGCCCGTCGCCGCCGCAGGAGGGATCATAACCTCGGCGGTGCTTGCGTTCATGGGGAGAAGCCTTATTGCGGTATTCGCATCAGGAGTAATGGCGGTTTATATCCTGCTTATGCTGTTATAAATAAAAGAGGGGGCTTCCTTCCATCGAAAGAGCCCCCCGAAAATGCTTTAAACTATAGGCTTAAAATGCTCAGGATCTAAACATCTTCAGTGTCTGCTTCGTTCTGGCCGCAGCATTTCTTATATTTTTTGCCGCTTCCGCAGGGGCAGTCGTCGTTTCTGCCCACTTTGGGAACCACTCTTCTGACAGGTTTCGCTTTTTCCTCTTTGGGAGCGGCGGAGAGAATGTCTCTGCGCTCTTCGGATATTTTAGCGGTTTTCTGTCTTTCCTGTTCTTTCTTTTCAAGATCCACATCTTCCTGCTTCTGGCTCATTCTCACATTGAAGAGAATGCGGCAGGTGTTGGAGTACACCCTGTCCATGAGTCCGGCGAAGAGGTTGAAAGCTTCACGTTTGTATTCGTTGAGCGGGTCTTTCTGGCCGTAGCCTCTGAGGCGCACGCTGTCACGGAGGTGATCCATGCTGAGCAGGTGCTCCTTCCATTTGTCATCCAGCATACTGATCATCAGATAGCTGAAAAGGCCTCTGTAATGCTCGCCGAACTCGGCTTTTTTTGCATCGAATTTCTCTTTGATTTTCTGAGCGGCGGTATTGAGAAAATCCTCGGGCTTTTTGACATCTGTGGATATATCCTCAATGGCGAAGGTCTCTTTAAGCGCCTTGGCGAAGCCTTCGAGATCGGGTTTTTCCTGTGAGGTGACAAACTCGTCATACAATGCGTTGAGAGTGTTGTTTATGGTCTCCCTTGCCACTTCCTCCACCTGCCCCTTGTTCAGAATGCTGTTGCGGAGGCCGTAGACAATCGTTCTCTGCTGATTCATTACGTTATCGTAATCAAGCAGATACTTACGCACTTCAAAGTTCATCGCTTCCACTTTTTTCTGCGCATTCTCTATGGCTTTGGAGATTATATTATGCTCAATGGGCTCTCCGTCCTTCATGCCCAGCTTGTTCATGATGTAGGAGATTTTTTCGGAACCGAAGATGCGCATAAGGTCATCCTCAAGGCTGAGGAAGAATCTTGATGAACCCGCATCCCCCTGACGGCCGGCACGGCCTCTGAGCTGATTGTCTATCCTTCTGGATTCGTTGCGCTCCGTGCCGAGGATGTGGAGACCGCCGAGATCAAGAACACCTTCGCCCAGTTTAATATCCGTTCCTCGTCCCGCCATGTTGGTGGCGATGGTCACTGCGTTTTTCTGTCCGGCGAGGGCGACAATCTGCGCTTCGCGTTCGTGGTGCTTAGCGTTGAGAACTTCGTGCTTAATCTTCTTTTTCTCAAGCATTCTGCTGACAAGCTCTGACTTTTCGATGGATGAAGTTCCCACAAGAACGGGACGGCCGAGCCTGTTCATCTCTTCTATTTCGGCTATGATAGCTTCGTACTTCTCGCGTGCGGTTTTGTAGATAACATCAGCCCTGTCGTTGCGCACCATTTTGCGGTGCGTGGGTATGCTTACGACACCGAGGCCGTATATCTGCATGAACTCGCCCGCTTCCGTGGCGGCTGTACCCGTCATCCCAGCAAGTTTTTCGTACATGCGGAAATAGTTCTGAAAGGTGATGGAGGCGAGGGTCTGGTTCTCGTTTTCGATAACCACCTGCTCCTTGGCTTCTATGGCCTGATGCTGTCCGTCGGAGTATCTTCTTCCGGGCATAAGCCTTCCTGTGAACTCATCGACAATGATAACCTTGCCGTTTTCCACAACGTAATCCTTGTCGCGCTTGAAGACCGCGTGAGCCTTCAGCGAGTTGTTTACATAGTGAAGGGTGTCCACATTGGCGACGTCAAAGAGGTTCTCAAGATCCAGTGTCTTTTCTATGGTGTTTATGCCTGCGTCCAGAAGCTGAACATCACGGCGCTTTTCGTCAACTTTATAGTCTGTTTCGGGTTTGAGCTGGCGGATCACTTCGTCAATTTTGTAGTAAACGTTGGTGGAGATGTCCGTGGGGCCGCTGATGATCAGGGGCGTTCTCGCTTCGTCTATGAGGATACTGTCCACTTCATCCACTATGGCGAAGTTCAGCTTTCTCTGGGACATGTCATTCACGGAGAGTTTCATGTTGTCGCGCAGGTAATCGAATCCGAACTCGTTGTTGGTTCCGTAGGTTATGTCTGCGGCGTATGCCTCTTTTCTGGTGCAGGGGGTGATTTTTGTGGTGAGCGCTTCTTCGTTTTCCCACTCCACAAGCCATGAAGCTTCATGCTGTATGATGCCCACGCTGAGACCGAGGGTGATGTAGATCGGGCTCATCCACTGCGCATCACGCCTCGCCAGATAGTCGTTCACGGTGACAAGGTGCGAGCCCCTGCTCTCAAGAGCGTTAAGGTAAAGAGCGAGGGTCGCCACAAGGGTTTTTCCCTCACCTGTTTTCATCTCGGCTATTTTGCCTTTGTGCAGGGCGTAGCCGCCGATGAGCTGAACATCGAAATGCCTCATGTTCATTCTGCGTTTGCTCACTTCCCTTACGGCGGCGAATGCCTCGGGAAGCAGGTCGTCAATGCTCTCTCCGTTTTCCAGCCTTCTGCGGAACTCCGCTGTGCAGGCTTTGAGCTCTTCTATGGATTTTCTTTCAAAAACCGCCTCGAGAGAGTTTATTTTATCGACAACACCGGCTACCTTTTTCAGGTATCTCTGGTTAAAGTCGCCGAACAGTTTTTTCGCCAGTTCTTTAATCATCCTTTGACCTTCCTTTATTTTTCCGTTTTTGTAATCATCCAGTATATTACTCCCAGTACCGCTATTGATACCAGAACAAATCCGTATGTCATCGGATTTGACGTGTCATGCTTGAGGGTTATGATAAGCAGGTCGCGGATGAAGGCGATGAGCGCCACACCGATGAAAATGCTTATCTTGAACTTGCCCCCTTTCAGCATCTGGATCTCCGTGTGGAGAAGCTCCACCAGAACCCAGATGATAAGCAGCGAGCCGAGGGCGGTTATGAGAACCTTGTCCGTGTTTTCCTCCAGCAGGTGAAGTATCTCAATCCCGAAAAGCACAGCCGCCGCCGCTGTCATGCTTATGAGGATAACCACAAGCAGGGTGTGCATGAGAAAAGAGAACTTCTCCGAAACGGAAACCACAAAGTTCTTCATACTGAATATAGATGTATATTCTTTGATTTTGTTTTCACAGAAAGCGTAATTGACGGTATCAAAGTTGATATCCATAAATTTATGAACGCTTAACAGAATATTTTTTCTGTACACGTCATCATCCAGACTCTGGAAAATGCGCTCATGCATCCAGAGGCGGATATAGCTCATCATTGCGTTTATCCATTCATAGTCTATTTCATATTTCTTCTGGAGGGTGCCGAATTTTTCTAGGTAGGCGAGGTAGGAGTTGTTCAGTCTGGCTTCAAAAAATCTGTCATACCATGTTAAGAGGAACTCCCTGTGCCTTTCCAGCACAGCAGGGTACACGCTGTCCGGCAGACGGAACTTTTTTGTGAAGTTCTCAAAGACATCCCTTGCGAAATCTTCCTTATGTTTTTCCATAATCTCTTTGAGGGAGGCGATATTGCGCAGATCATCTTCGGTTACGTCGTAGCTTTTCTGAAGATTTTTATAGTATTTCATTTGCGGCTCCGCAGGGGAAAAACGGACTCAGGCAGCTTTTCCGTTAAAGGAAAATAGTTATTTATTTTTCGGTAATGTATGATAAAATCCGTTAAAAATAAAGGGAAAACAGACTGTCCGCACCACTTATGACACTCTTATTACATGCTTGCCCGCATGTCTCAGGGAGGTTAACCCGAAATGAACCGAAACCGCACCGCGGAAATCACCAGAAAAACAAATGAAACGGATATTTGCCTCAAGCTGAACATTGACGGTTCCGGCGAGAGCAAAATAACCACAGGCGTGGGCTTTCTCAACCACATGCTGGAGCTTTTCGCGCGTCACGGGGGCTTTGACCTCGAAGTGATCGCAAAGGGCGATACCAACGTGGACGACCATCACACGGTGGAGGACATAGGAATATGCCTCGGCGATGCGTTTAAGAAAGCTCTCGGCGATAAAGTAGGGATAAGGCGCTACGGCTTTTTTCTGCTCCCCATGGATGAAACCCTCATAGAATGCGCCATAGATTTCAGCGGAAGAACATATCTCAATTATGCCGCCGATATTCAGGCCGTGCGTGTGGGTAATTTTGAGACCGAGCTTGTGGAGGAGTTCTTCAAGGCCTTCGCTGACCGCGCCTCGGTAAACCTCCACATAGTAAAGAGGTTCGGACGCAACACCCACCACATAATCGAAGGAATTTTCAAGGCTGTTGCCAGATCGATAAAGGACGCCGCTGTTGTGGAATCGGACAGGATAATGTCCACCAAGGGTACTTTGAGTGAGTAAGATTGCGGTCATAGACTATGAGGCGGGGAATCTCCGCAGTGTGCAGAAAGCGTTTGAAAGCCTCGGCTACGATGCCGTGGTCACCTCGGATGCGCAGGTTATAAAATCCGCCCACAAGGTGGTTCTGCCCGGTGTCGGCGCATTCGGCGACTGTGTCGGCGGGCTTGAAAAAGCCGGGCTGAGGGAGACTGTTCTCGGGGTTATAGCTTCCGGGAGGCCTTTTTTCGGCATATGTGTGGGAATGCAGATGCTCTTTGATAAAAGCTATGAGTTCGGCGAGCATGACGGCCTCGGTATTTTCAGGGGTTCCGTGAAGAAGTTTCCGGATGAAATAGTTAAACAGAGGATGAAGATTCCGCATATGGGCTGGAACAGCCTCAGCATAAAGCAGAAGGAGCATCCCGTGCTGAAAGGCATAAATGACGGCGATATGGTGTACTTCGTGCATTCGTACTATGTGCAGTCGGAGGATTCATCCGTAATCGCCGCCGAGTGCGAATACGGCGTCACGTTCACCGCCGCCGCTGCGAGGGACAATATCTTCGCCACGCAGTTTCACCCCGAAAAATCACAGGCAACGGGGCTCAGACTGCTTAAAAATTTCGGAGAATGGAAATGCTGATAATTCCTGCTATCGACCTTCTCGGCGGAAAGGCTGTCCGCCTCCGCCAGGGAGATATGGATGATTATAAAATATATTTTGACGATCCCGCCGAAGCCGCGGTTCAGTTTCGCGAACTGGGGATAAAAAGGCTCCACATTGTGGATCTGGACGGAGCCAAAAAGGGCGAGATGACCAACTTCGATACCATAAAGCGAATAATAAAAACTGCTGACATGGAAATAGAGGTCGGCGGCGGAATCCGCAATATGGACAGGATAAAAGCGTATTTTGACATAGGCGTGAAATACGCAATTCTGGGAACAGTTGTGATAAAAGATCCGGAGTTTGTGAAAAAAGCCGCTGAAACTTATCCGGACAGGATTATACTTGGAGTAGACGCAAAGGACGGCTATGTTGCCACCGAAGGCTGGTACGAAACCAGCGGGACGAAGGCGGAGGATGTGCTGAACACCTACGCAGAATACAGCATCGAAAGCGTGATTTACACCGACATAAGCCGTGACGGAATGCTTCAGGGGCTCAACATAGAAGCCACAGCGGCTCTTGCGGACAAAAGCCCCTGGCCTGTCATCGCCTCCGGCGGGCTGAAAGACATAAGCGATGTCAGGGCTCTCTGCGGGCTCAGGCATCCGAACATAAAAGGAACCATAGCCGGAAAAGCCTTTTATGAGGGCACGATAGACTTAAAAGAAGCCGCCTCCATAGCGGGGTGATTTCAATAAATTGTTCAGGACGGCATGACGCGCGTCGCTGAAACTTTAACTAATGAGGCTCTGGGGTACTGACTAACATGATCCACAACATTCTTTACTTTATCGCTACCGGTTTCTATTCGGGCAGAAGTCCTTACGCACCGGGCACAGCAGGAACGCTGGCCGGTGTGGGTCTGGTTATTCTCACGGGGTGGTTCTCCCTGTTTTACCAGATAATGTTTTTCATCCTTCTGCTTGCGGCGGGTGTTCTGGCCGCCGAATACCATGAGAGAACCACAGGGGAGAAAGACGCTCCCGAAGTGGTAATAGACGAAATAGCCGCCTATTATTTTCTCATGCTGTTTTTCCAGAACTCGCTCAACAACCTTTTCTGGGCATTTGTTCTGTTCCGCATATTCGATATCGCAAAGCCTCACCCCATCGGAAAGCTTGAAGAAGTCGGCGGCGGGATCGGTGTTATGCTGGATGACATGGGGGCGGCGCTTTACGCTCTCGGTGCGCTCTTTGTGCTTAAAGGTCTGCTGTGGATAGTTCTGTAACGGCGGCAGTATTCGCCATCGGAAGCGAACTGCTCGAAGGGAGCATAACAGACACCAATTCGGCGTGGATAGGCTCCCGCCTTGTTAAGCACGGAATAAATGTGGAGGATGTCCGCCTTCTGCCCGACAATATGGACAGAATGGCGGAACTCTTTCTTGAAGCAGCGGAAAAGTATGATCTGATAATCACCACAGGCGGCCTCGGTCCCACATTTGACGACCTCACTGCTGAGGTGGTCAGCCGTGTTGCGGGAAAAAACTACATCCTGAACGAAGAGCAGCTTGAGCACATAAAAAAACGTCTCGCCAAGTTCGGCATAAGCCTCAAGGAAAACCACTTTCATCAGGCAAAGCTCCCTGAAGGGTGCAGAACCTTCTTTAACCGCATGGGGACAGCCTTCGGGTTCTCCGTTCAGTGCGGAAACGCAAGAATAATCTCCATGCCGGGCATTCCCTATGAGATGAAGCCCATGTTCGATGAGCAGGTTCTGCCTTGGCTGCATGAGCTTTTCCCTCTCAGGGAGCGGCATATCCGTGACCTGCGCATAGCGGGCAAGCCGGAGTCCGAGGTTGATGATGTTATCCGCGAACTGGGCATACCGGACGGCGTGGACTGCATAATCAATGTCGGCAAAGGGGATATACTGGTGAAGGTGCGCGGGTTTGACGAGGAAGCTGTGCAGAACTTCGCAGAAGCGGTGAGAAAACCGTTTGAGAAAAACTTCATCGGCTACGGAGACGAGACCTTCCCGGCGCGTCTGGTGCGTATGCTGAAGGAAAAGGGGCTCACCGCGGGTTTTGCCGAAAGCTGCACAGGGGGTATGCTTGGTGCGGAGATCACCTCTGTTTCCGGAAGCTCTGCTGTTTTCAAGGGCTCAGTGGTGTCGTATTCCAATGATGTTAAGATAAATCTTCTCGGTGTTCCGGCGGATGTCATAGAGACGCACGGCGCTGTGAGCGCTGAATGCGCCCTTGCCATGGCTGAAGGGGCGAAAAAACTCCTCGGCACGGACTGCGCGGCGGCTGTGACAGGCATAGCAGGGCCTGACGGCGGAACGGATGAAAAGCCTGTGGGCACAGTTTTCATTGCTGTTAGCGTGAACGGAAAAACAGAGGTGAAGGGCTACGGCTTCACAGGCGACAGACCGGCAATCAGGGAGCGCAGTGTCAAGACCGCCTTTGCATGGCTGATAGATTTGCTGAAATAAGACCGGGCATAATCTGACAGGACGTGCAGATTCAGATTGTGCGACGTAGATTAAGGTAATGAACTTGAAAAAAATATAGATCAAGGAGCCTGTAAAAGGGCATACAAACAACTCCACGGATGGAGTTGCGCCGTGCGCAGCGGAGCCATGCTTTGCAGGGCGCGAGCGTTAATCTGAATCTGACAGGACGTGCAGATTCAGATTGTGCGACGTAGATTAAGGTAATGAACTTGAAAAAATATAAATTAAGGAGCCTGTAAAATATGGATGCAGAGAAAAGGAAAGCCCTAGACCTTGCAATGGGTAAAATAGAGAAAGATTTCGGCAAAGGGGCGGTTATGCGCCTCGGCGACCGTGCGGTTGAAAAGCTTCCCGTTATTTCCACGGGCATTCTTTCCATAGATATAGCCCTCGGAGTCGGAGGAATACCCAGAGGCCGAATTGTTGAAATATACGGCAGTGAGTCATCGGGTAAAACAACAATCGCACTCCACACCGTAGCTGAAGCTCAGAAAGCGGGCGGAATAGCGGCATTCATAGATGCGGAGCACGCCCTTGACCCTGTTTATGCAAAGGCTATCGGCGTTGATACGGACAACCTCATAGTCAGCCAGCCGGACAGCGGCGAGGCAGCCCTTGAAATATGCGAAACCCTTGTACGTTCCGGCGCTGTTGACATAATAGTTGTGGACTCAGTCGCCGCGCTCACTCCCAGAGCGGAAATAGAGGGCGAAATGGGCGATTCGCACATGGGTCTTCAGGCAAGGCTTATGAGCCAGGCGCTCAGAAAGCTTGCCGGAATAGTTAACAAATCAAAGACATCGCTCATTTTCATAAACCAGACTCGCTCCAAAATAGGCGTTGTTTACGGCAACCCCGAAACAACAACGGGCGGTAACGCACTGAAGTTCTACGCCTCTGTCCGTATGGAAATCAAGAAAAGTTCCGCACTCAAGGAGAAGGATGAGCAGGTCGGCAATCAGGGCACGGCTAAGATTGTTAAAAACAAAGTCGCTCCCCCATTCAAAGTTGCAGAGTTTGATATACTTTACGGAGAGGGTGTTTCCAAAATCGGCGTGCTGATCGACCTCGGCGCCAAGCTTGATATAATCAACAAGGCGGGCGCATGGTTCAGCTATGGAGATACCAAACTGGGGCAGGGCAAAGAGAACGCAAGGGCGTTTCTGACCGCCAACCCTGAGGTGGCTAAGGAGATTGATTCCAAAGTCAGAACTCACTACGGAATCGCCGTTGCCGCTGAAAAAGAAGAAGGGTAGAATTTAGATAAGTTTTCTGCATAGGGATTTTTGAAAATCCTCCCCGCCCCTCCTTTGAAAAAGGAGGGTGTTTGGCTGACGCGGTCATCCTGAACAGAGTGAAGGATCTCAGGGTTGAATACTGAGAGATTCTTCGCTTCCGCTCAGAATGACGCTTCAGGGTTTGCAGTGACGATAATACAACAGTTCCAATGTGGGAGTTGTCGATGACGCTGACGCGGTCATCCTGAACAGAGTGAAGGATCTCAGGGTTGGATACTGAGAGATTCTTCGCTTCCGCTCAGAATGACGCTTCAGGGTTTGCAGTGACGACAATACAACAGTTCCAATGTGGGAGTTGTCGATGACGCTGACGCGGTCATCCTGAACAGAGTGAAGGATCTCAGGGTTGGTACTGAAAGATTCTTCGCTTCCGCTCAGAATGACGCTTCGGGGTTTGCAGTGACGACAATACAACAGTTCCATGGAAGGAACTGCGCCGTGCGTAGCGAAGCCGTGTTCACCACGGCGCGAGCGTGTACGAAAAAAACACAGGAGGCCGATTTTTCGTTATAGAATAGGTCTTCTGCATATACAGTTCCATGGAAGGAACTGTGCCGTGCGTAGCGAAGCCGTGTTCACCACGGCGCGAGCGTGTACGAAAAAAACACAGGAGGTTGTTTTTTTCGTTATCAAATTAGGAGGTTCATGCCGTGGACATTAATGCTATTCTCCAGAGAACAGTCGCAATGGGAGCATCAGACCTCCATCTCAAAGTTGGCAGACCGCCGACGGTAAGGCTGCACGGCTCGCTCGAATCCATTCAGGGTCTGCCTAAGCTTAACGCTGAGGACACCCTCAAAATTGCCACTGACGTAATGCCCCAGAGTGCCAAACAGCGCTTCAAAGAAGGCAAGGAGGCGGATTTCGCCTATGCAGTTCCCAAGGTGGGTCGGTTCAGGGTGAACGCATTCCTCCAGCGCGGCGTAATCAGCATGGTTTTCAGGGCTATACCCATTGATATTCCCGACATTGAAAAGCTTAATCTCCCCGAAGTCATAAAAACAATCGCAATGGAGAACAGAGGCCTTGTTCTCGTTACAGGCATAACCGGAAGCGGAAAATCAACCACTCTGGCGGCCATGATAGACTATATCAACACCCACAAATACGTGAACGTAATCACCGTTGAAGACCCCATAGAGTTCATGCATGTGGACAAAAACTCCATCATCGCCCAAAGGGAAGTCGGTGCGGATACCAACTCATTCTCCGAGGCTCTCAAACGCGCCCTGAGGCAGGACCCTGATGTCATACTTGTGGGCGAGATGCGCGACCTTGAAACCATAGAGACCGCAATGCACGCCGCAGAGACCGGACACCTTGTCATGTCCACACTTCACACTCTGGACGCGCCCGAAACCATAAACAGGATAATCTCCGTTTTCCCGCCCCATCAGCAGGAACAGATAAGGATTCAGCTTGCAGGCATAATAAAAGCCGTTATATCCCAGAGACTTGTCCCCACATCGGACGGGCACGGAAGGGTGGCTGCCATTGAGGTTATGGTTTCCAATGCCACAATCAGGGAATGCATTGTGGATAAAATGAAAACCCGCCAGATAACAGATTTCATAGAGCAGGGGCGCTCGGTCTACGGATCACAGAGCTTTGACCAGTCCCTCATTGACCATGTCCGTTCAGGCCGCGTCACCTTTGAGGAGGCTATGAAATGGGCGAAAAAACCGGATGACTTCGCGCTCAAAATGCGCGGCATATCGTCCTCCAGCGACAACGAGGAAAACGAGTGGAAACTCGGAGGAATGCTCAATAAAGAAGAAGAGGAATAGATCACCCCTTGATTATGCTTTCAGAATTCTTTCCATGCGTGACTACTCGGAGTACAGCATGCGGGAGAAGCTTATTTCAAAGTTCAGCAGGGAAGAGGCTGAGCAAACCATAGAACGGCTGAAAGAGCTGGGCTATATCGATGACCTGCGCTACGCTGAAAATTTTGTCGTGTCAAAACTTCTCTCCGGCTTCGGAGTCTATGCCGTTATAAGAAAGCTCCGTGAAAAGGGTGTGGACGTTAACCGGGGTTATGTTCTCTCCGTTGCGGAGAAGCGGGAGATAGACACCGCAGGCCTGATGGAAAACGCGCTGAAAAAGTATCTTGCAAAAACAGGGGATGAGGATAGAATATCTGTCCGTTCTAAGTGCCTCGGATTTATGATGAGACGGGGCTTTGATATATACGAAGCGGAAAAGCGTCTTGAAGCCGTTCTCAATGAAAAAGAGTCCGGCTAGGCGCATGGGATGCGTGCTTGCGGAGTGCTTAATTCCGCGAATTTGAACAGGTTATTGGAGGTTTACGGATGAAAGTGATATTTCTTAAAGACGTCAAAGGCGTCGCAAAGAAAGGCGACATAAAGGAAGCAAAGGACGGCTACGCCAAAAACTTCCTCTTTAAACAGAATCTTGCTGTTGAGGCAACCGAGGCGAACCTGACCAAGCTTGCCCAGCAGAAGGCGAATGACGCCGCTAAGGAACAGAAAAGAAAGGACGATGCCAAGGCTCTGGCTGAAAAGCTGAAAAAAGTCGGCATAAAAATGAGCAAAAAATGCGGTGAGACAGGCAAGCTCTACGGCGCGATCACTTCAAGCGATATAGCCGAGGCTCTCAAGGCGGAAGGGCTTGAGGTTGACAAGCGTGATATAGACCTCCATGACCCCATAAAGGAAACAGGCGTACACACCGTTAAGGTAAACATATACATGGACATCAAATCCGAGATCAGGGTCGAGGTTCATGGCGAATGATATAAAGCGTGTCCCGCCGCACAGCCTGGATGCGGAGCAGGCGGTTCTCGCCTCGCTCCTCATAGATGACAAGGCGGCGGATAAGGTTCTGCACATGCTTACGGCGGGGGATTTCTATTCCCCGATCCATCAGTATATATATTCCGTTGTTTATAAGCTCCACGAGGGCGGAAAGCCTGTGGATATAATATCTCTGGCGAATTACGCAAACGACCGCAACGAAATTCCCAGAGCGGGCGGGGTGGAATACATCTCCTCTCTTGTGGAGATAATCCCCAACTCCGCCAATGTGGAATACTACGCTAATATAGTTAAGGACAAATCCACCCTGCGCCAGCTTATCGGGGTTGCGGTGGAGATGACAGAGGACTGCTACACCCGAACGGATGATGTCGCCGAGGTTGTGGAAGCCGCGGAGAAGAAGATTTTCTCCCTCGCCGAACAGAAGCTCAAGGCGGATGTTCTCCCCATCGGCGAGCATATGCACCGCACGTTTGAGGTGCTGGAAAAGCTGTATCACCGCAAGGAAGACACAACCGGAATCCCCACAGGCTTCATCGATCTGGATCAGATGACCAACGGCTTTCAGCGCTCTGACCTTATAATCATCGCAGGCCGTCCGGGTATGGGTAAAACAGCCTTCACGCTTAACGTTGCCCTCAACAGTTCAAAATCCGTCAGGGAAGGGAAGGAGAAGTTCAACGTGGCCTTCTTCTCCCTTGAGATGTCGTCCCAGCAGCTTGTCCAGCGTCTTCTCTCAGGCGAGGCGGGTGTAAACTCAAACAAGCTCCGTTCCGGTAAGTTTTCATATGACGAATGGACAAGACTCACCGCCGCGGCGGGGGAGCTCAGTGATCTGGGGCTTTTTCTGGATGACACTCCGGCGATAACCGCCATGGAGCTCCGCGCCAAGTGCCGCAGGCTGAAAAGGGAAAACGGGCTTGACCTTGTTATTGTGGATTACCTTCAGCTTATGGGCTCCCACAAGACGGAAAGCAGAGAACAGCAGATCGCGGATATTTCCAGATCGCTCAAGGCGCTGGCAAAGGAGATGGACATTCCCATAATCGCCCTCTCCCAGCTTAACAGGGGTGTGGAAAGCAGGATAGACAAACGCCCGCTTATCTCCGACCTCCGTGAATCAGGCGCGATAGAGCAGGATGCGGATATTATTATCTTCCTCTACAGGGACGACTTCTATAACAAAGAGAAGAAGACCGGCATAACTGAAATAATCATCGCGAAACACAGAAACGGTTCCACCGGAACAGTGAACCTTGAGTTCGTGGGCGAATACATGAAGTTCAGGGATGTTGTTCAGGGGTATGTATAAAAAATCATACATTTTTTCTGATCTGTTGTACATTGTGTACAGGATTTGATCAGGAACCCCGCTGAATCAAGGGATCCAGCCTTTGGCACAGTTATTGCTTTAACTCCTGTGTCGCTGGAGGACACACAAATGTTTCAGACTACACTCAATAACAGAATTACATTTGAAGGCATAGGGCTTCACTCAGGGGAAACCATTCAGGTTGTTGTAAACCCTTCATATTCCGAGACGGGCATCATGTTCCGCCGTGCGGATATTCAGGGCTCCTCATATACCAAAGCCAGCCCTTACACTGTGACCTCCACACAGCTCGCCACAAGCATAAACTGCGGCAAAGGGAGCATCTCCACCATTGAGCACCTTATGGGCGCTCTTTACGGTCTCGGTGTGGATAATGCCCTTGTTGATGTTTACGGAACAGAAGTGCCCATACTTGACGGAAGCGCTTACCCCTTTGTCGGCATGATAAGGGAAGCGGGCGTCAAGGAACTTAACATAAAAAGGAAATACCTTAAATTTAAGAAAAAAATCATCATCGAAAAAGGCGACAAATGGATAGAGCTTATCCCCTCGCGCTTCTTCAAGGTGACTTTCGGCATCTCATTTGATGACAACTTCGTGCAGGAGCAGAAGGCATACTTCAACTTCTCCGACGGAGGCTTCATTGAAGATGTTTCAAAAGCCAGAACCTTCGGCTTCAAAAAAGACGTTGACGCTCTCCATGCCATGGGTCTTGCAAAAGGCGGCAGCCTCGAAAACGCGGTTGTTGTGGACGGAAGCGGTGTTCTGAACCCCGAAGGGCTCAGATATTCGGATGAGTTCGTGCGCCACAAAATTCTTGACCTTCTTGGAGACATCTCCCTGATAGGCTACAGGTTTTACGGCCACGTAAGGGCTTACAAATCAGGCCACATGCTCAACAACATTTTCGCAAGAACATTACTTGAATCTACGAACTGCTATTCCATTATAGAACAGCCGGAAACTCCGGCCTTCGGTTCACTGCTTGAACTGAAACCACAGGGGATTTAAGAGATCGTACCCGAAAGCAGCTTATAACCGGCTGCTTTCGGGGAGAGTCTCGACTTAACAATGCCAAATTCTCCATCCGTGGGAATTTGGCATACACGTTCGCGCCGCATGAAATGCGGCTTCACTACGCGCGGCGGGTTCCCTCATGGGAACCTTTTCTTTTCTGCCTTCGCTTAAAAACAAAAAAGTATATATTTGCATAAATCCTCCCCAGCCCTCCTTTAACATAAAGGAGGGTGTTTTGCTTTTAACTGCAATACTTCCGCCTTTAACAAAGGGAAAT
>JBFWJG010000003.1:0-78142 GCA_050253335.1 Deferribacterales bacterium
AGCTCCTGAAGCAGTTGCTTCTGGCTTGATATTTTTTCTGATATTTCCTTATTGAATTGCTCAAAGTCTTTGTCTTCGTTTTGTACTTTTTCACTTGCCGATTTTTCTTTATTTCTTTTCAGAGCAACGTTTCTTTCAGGAAAGACCTTGTTATTATGGATCTCACAAAGACACCCACAGATCTCCGAAAGGTTCTTGTTCTGGCATTTGCCAATATTACGGAACAGGAGATTTACAAGGGTGACCGTAAGACTCCGCAGTTTGTCACACTGGATGAGAGCTGGCAGACTTTGAGCGAGAACCCTTATGCGGCAAGGTTTGTTGAAGGGCTTTACAGGAAGGCAAGGAAATATAACGCTTCGGTTTCCATTGCCACTCAGTCACTACATGACCTCCACCCTGAACACGGCAAACTCAAATATCTCGGCAACGTAATAAGAACCCAGTCGGCTTTCAGCTTCGCACTGTATGATGAAGACTTTGATTTTGCATTTGAGCATAAGATACTGAATATGGGTGAGTTTGAGTTCAATATGCTTATCAAAAAAATTCCGAAAGACTCTGTTCCTAAATATTCTGAAATATATGTCCGCACTCCCAGCGGAAACAACGTCATCAGGCTGATTGTGGATGAGTTCATGTATTTCATGAATACATCCGACCCGGCAGACTTCAACTATCTCAAGAGTCACGCAGAACGTTTCATTCAGAATGGCCACAGCAAACAGGAAGCAATGAGCATGGCGATTGACGAGGCTGTTAAGGAAGCTAAGAAGGCAGGAGGGATAGGCAAGCTCAGGGATTATATTAAATCACGTTTCGGCACGGAGGCGGCATCATGAGAAACCTTATTGTTGCAATAGCTTTAATGGCGGTTATTTGTGCTTACCACTTTACTGTTATTGAGCGCAATTACATAAAACGTGCGGATCTCGCCGTGGTTGACACAGACCTCTATTTGGAGGAACTGGCAACGGCAGTTTATGAAGGTCAGCTCACATCAGACCAGTTTAAGTCCAGTGTGGAGCATTTCCGCAACGGTCTGGAGTCATACCGCGCCGCCGGTTACATAGTATTCTCTGCCCGCAGTGTTGCCGCAGGTGTGGACAATGACATCACCGGAGAGCTGAAATGAAAGCCGTCCTGATTGCTCTGTTGCTTATTCCTGCTGCCGTATCCGCAAAAGATCTGGGCACAACCGGCAAGACATATCCCGTTGCTGAAAAAGACCTGTTGCACGAGATAGAGAACAGAGCGGCGCAGACTGACTGGGAAGGCATCTTCAGGAAAGAGCAGGAAAAAATCCGCAATGAGGCTGGCAAAGGCAAAATCCCGCTGCCAGCTTCTGACAATGCTACAAGCTATCTCATCGACATGACATATACACTGCCGCACGACATTCCCAAAGTCAGCCCTGAAGGGCAGGTAGTGGGCGTGCTCTATCCTAAGGGCTATAAGTTCAACCCGCTTGAGTACACGAAGATAAACGAAACATACGTCATCTTCAACAGCAGCCGCAAGGCGGAAGTGGACTGGTTTGTCAGCAACTACCGCAATCAGCCGCTGGTTTATCCCATCATTTCCGAAGGAAACGTTTTTGATGTGGCCGAACGGCTCGGCAGACCTGTCTACCTGCTGGATGAGCAGCTCCGGAAGCTTTTCCAGATAGAGCGCACTGTCAGTGTGGTTTATCCGGAAGGGAAGTTTATGAGAGTCGATGTACTGAGGATTACAGATGAAGAAAATAATAATCACAATAATATTGGCGTTCGCGGTCTTTGAGGCTTCGGCGGTCTGCGCCGGGCCGTTCATGGATCCCATCACCCGTGTACGCTGGAACTGCCTTCTTCCGATAACAATCGGCGGAATTCCGTGGGGAAGCTCCGGCAACCCTCT
Organism: Deferribacterales bacterium; assembly: GCA_050253335.1. Classification (GTDB taxonomy): domain Bacteria; phylum Chrysiogenota; class Deferribacteres; order Deferribacterales; family Geovibrionaceae; genus Geovibrio. Next base: position 1,897 of record JBFWJG010000003.1, read on the forward strand.
GGCGGATGCTGCCGACCGCAACGCCGGAGTCGGAACGCAGATGCCGCTTTGTGTCTGTGCAGACCCGTTTCCGCGCATAGGTATCACCCTCGGTTATAGGGAGCCTATCAGGATAATTGAAAGTGTGAAAGACCCTTTTTGTTTTCCCAGTCTTGGCTTCGGCATGAGCCAGACAGCATGGGGCGGCGGAGCGAAATCAACAAACAAAGGCAAAGGCGGAGGGATAGACTACACAAACACGCATATGTATATCTTTCTGCCGTTCACACTCATGGAGATATTCACTGACCTTATCTGTATGCAGACTGACGCAAAATACACAGGCATAGCGGGCGGTCTCAGCATTGCATATATGTCCGAGTTTATGCCGCAGAAGAAATCCGATGCCCTGGCTCTTCTTATGACTCCTGAAGCTCTCTTGTTCGCGAACCCCGTAGCCGTGATGGCCTGCCAGATTCCGGATGCTATCGCAACTATGGCAGAATACACTATTCCGCCCCTCTACTGGTGCGCGGGCAATCACAGCATCTTTCCCCTGTCAAACAACACCATAAGCATGGGCAACTATGTTGAAGCCGCAGAAGTCAATGCTGCCAAGCTGATCTTTGAGCAGCACAGAAGCCTCCAGCTCTGGGGCTCTCTCGGAAGTCAGGGGCTGTGCGGTTATTATCCCATGCCGATCTGGAACAAAATGCAGTATCGCCTTCAGACAGCCATGCCGGTTCCTGATTACTACTGCCGCAGATTAGGCCAGCCTTCAATCATATGGAACCACGGCAAGAATCCACCGGGCGCACCGAATAACGACAATCTGGCGTTCATACTCTGGCGCAAACGAGACTGCTGCGCGTTTTAAGGAGGAAATTATGAAAGATTTGCTTGAAAGAGTTCTGGCAGATAAGCCTGAGTGTATGATGACAGATATCCAAGATACAACAATTTATCAAGGCACTCTTTATCGCTTCATAGTCGAAGAATATTGGCAGAATAACGCCTCAGTAAATATCTTTCAGGTTTGCGGCTCATGCCATCCTGACTATATAAACAGCCCTTGGATATATATCCTCACGGACGGAAAGAGGATAAAACGCAATCTTGAGATGTTCAGAGAAAACCCCGGTTACTACACTGAATCGGCTACTAAAGACCCCACTATGTTTTATACAAAGCATGATAATGTGCTTTATCTGTCCGGTGACGGAAACCACAGAACCGCCATAGCAAAGGCATATTTCCATTATATCGGAGCTGAAGAACTCAAAGGCGTTAAGCTCACTGACAATGTTATTGACCATGCTCTTGCCGAAGCTTTCAGCAAACTTCAGACAATGTGCGCTCAAATTAAGAAGCCCACACTGATTCCTGAACTGATCAGCCAGCTTACAGCAAGAGATGACGGTGCAGGCTGGCAGAAAAACAGGTTCAAACTGACTGTGAAGCTGATGAATGTTTCTTCCGGAAACATTATCTTTCTTAATACTGATGAGATTTATGAGCTTATCGAAGAAATGAAATCCAATCCATTGTTCCGTATGTTCCGTTCAAACAGATACGCTAAATTTCTAAGGTGATTTATGAAAAAACTCCTGCTTATTTTTACTCTTATGTCAGCGGCAGCATATGCCACTGAACCTCTTCAGGTAAATAAAAAGAAAGAATTCTGGACAGACCGGGAAAGGGGCTGGTACTGGTACGAAGAGGAACCTATAAAGGAAGAACCCTCAAATGACAATAAAACCGCTCAGAAGCCGTTTTCTAAGCCGTCAGTTGATTGGGATGCTGTCTGGACGATGCACCCGCAGGAATTCAGCAAACTCATTGATGATGTGAAGCATTATGCAATAATGTACCCAACGCAAGAGAATGTGAAGGATTACCTTCAGATGCAGTCCATTGCTTTGGATCGCTCCAGGGCGTTCATGGATGCGGCCACCATGGTGAGCCAGACAACGCCGGAACTCTCCAGAGAAAGCACGTTCCCTGTGTCCACCGTTGGCCAGAACGAGCTGCACAGACAACGCCAGGCTAACATAGACTCTATCCTCCAACAGAACAGGGAACGTTATGCCCTGCTGTACTTCTATTCACCGACCTGCGGCGCATGTGCAAAACAGCAGCCGATATTACAGTATTTTGAGCAGGAAACAGGCTGGTACATAAAGCCGGTGGACGTGAATGAAGACCAGATAGCCGTCATGCGCTTCGGCATCCAGTCCACACCGTCACTGGTGATGATAGAAAGGAACTCTCCGGAATGGATCCTCATCGGTTCCGCCATCCTCTCTCTGCCTGAGATTAAGGAGAGGATCGTCCGCAGCATTGACAAAGGGCAGATGGTGGGGAGGTAGGGATGTTTAACAGGAAGGAATTGAAAAGATTTCGAGAGGAAAATGCCGCTTTAAGACAGCAGATTAAGCAACTTACTGAAGAGTCTGAACTCATAAAAATGATTTCTTTATTGTCTACGTTGACTTTTTGATTGAATAAAGAGCATTCTTTCAATCCTTATTCTACTAATGTATAAGTTTCTTAAACGTAATATCATATCTTGTTAAACATTACCAGATACTGCTCAAAATGTGCCAAAGATTCAGATTTTAGCATCAAAGTGTAAAATATTTTTAAGAGTAAATATTCCTGGACATTATTGTTGACTTGTCTTAATGTTAATATTAAATCAAGTTGAAACAAGGGGTTATTATGGGTTATAATTTCATTGATCTATTTGCAGGTTGTGGAGGGTTGTCGCTTGGACTCAAAACAACAGGCTGGAAAGGTCTATTTGCAATTGAAAAAAACCAAGATGCCTTTGAAACCCTTAAGCATAATTTTTCAAATAAATATCCATTTGAATGGCCAGATTGGTTGCCATTTGAAAATATAGATATCAACTATCTGTTAGTACATTACAGAGATAGATTGTATCAGCTTAAAGGGAAAGTTGATATGATTGCGGGAGGACCTCCGTGCCAAGGGTTTTCTTATGCAGGAAAAAGAGATGCGGCAGACCCTAGAAATAGCTTATGTACATCATATTTAAATATAGTTGAGTTAGTTGAACCTAAAATAATACTTTTTGAAAATGTTAAAGGATTTACTTCTGGTTTTAAAGTGCAAAATAGCAACGGTATCACAAAAAAAACGAAACCCGTATCTGAACAAATAAGCGATGCATTTACTAAACTAGGATATAAGGTTTTTTCAAATGTTATATCTGCTTCTGATATTGGAGTACCACAATCAAGACATCGTTTTGTTATGATTGCCATAAAGCACGATATAATAAACAACAGTGTAACTAATGAAATTTTCTTTGATAAATACATGAATTTTGTCAGCAAATTTAAAGAAGAAAAAAAGTTACCAAAAGACAAAGTCACTGTGAGAATGGCTATTGATGACTTATCTATAACTAATAATAAAATTATACCTTCCAGAGAATCCCATGGTTTTAATGAAATTGAATATCTAAACACTAGTATTGACAACAGTTACTTAAAGATCATGAGAAATAATTGTAATAAACCAAGCAACTTAAGACTAGCAAATCATAAAGAAAGTACAATAAAACGTATGAGATATATTCTATCTCATTGTAGCAGAGGCAAATCTATAGATAATGCCACAAAAGAATATCTAAATATTAAGAAACAAACAACTATTCCATTAGATCCTGATGGAATAGCGCCAACAATAACTACTCATCCTGATGACATTATTCATTACAGTGAACCCAGAATTTTAACCGTTAGAGAGTTAGCTAGACTTCAGTCTTTTCCTGATTGGTTCGAGTTTAAAGGGAAGTATACAACAGGTGGACTGAGGCGAAGAAATGAATGCCCAAAATATACTCAAGTAGGTAATGCAGTCCCCCCTCTTTTAGCTGAATCTTTGGGTAAATTTATAATGAAATTACTAAATGGTGAACTATGAGCAATCAGTTATACTTTAAAGTCAACACTGAGTTAAAAAGTATCATTGGAAAGGATCTTATAAATGATGATAATGTTGCTATAATTGAACTTATTAAAAACTCATATGATGCGCAAGCTAGTCTGACCACAGTTGAATTCAACTCAATGGACGATAAATTAATAATTGCGGATAACGGCATAGGAATGAGTTTAGAAGATATAAGTGAGAAATGGCTGAATATTGCACATTCGAGCAAGAAAGTCGTTAAAGATAAGGCGATTGCTGGTAACAAGGGAGTTGGACGATTTTCTTGTGACAGGTTGGGAACTATTCTCGAAATGTACACGTTTACAAAGAATTCCCTCCCCATAAAACTCACTGTTAATTGGGAAGATTTTGAGATATACGATCCTCAAAAAGAAATAACTCATATCTCAATGAAATACGAAGAAGTAAGTGCAAATGAAGTTTTTAATCAAACAAGTTTAAAGTTGACAACACAAGGGACTGTTCTTGTAATAAAAAATCTTAGAAAAAAATGGGGTAATGAATCTTTAATAAAACTAAGAAGAGAGTTAGGAAAATTTATTAGTCCCTATGCAAATACTGATTTTTTGATTGAGATGGTATGTATTGGAGAAGAATTTTCCTCTAATCTCAATGGAGCAATAAGAAATACAATCATTTCCGATACAATAAGTAAAACTTCATATATAAAATCAAAAATTGAAAATAATATTATAACTTCTTCCTTGTTTTACGAAGGGCAGCAACTTTTTACCATATATGAAAATAATCCCTATCAAAATTTAGATAACATAGAAATGGAAATTGTTTACCTAGGTACTTATGAAAAAGCATTTTTTACTCGCAGAATGGGATACAGAAATTCTGAATATGGATCAATTTTTTTATTTGTAAATGGTTTTAGAATATCTCCGTTAGGTGATCCTGATAATGACTGGCTTGGTGTTGATAGACGTCACGCACAAGGTACAAGACGCTATCTCGGTAATAGAGATATACTGGGAAGAATTGATATAAAAGATAATAATAACCTATGGAAAGTTACTTCTAGCCGAGAAGGTATTGTTGAAAATGATTCATATAATGAACTTACTTTTACAAATATTGGTGAAACAAGAGGAAGACTTGGGTATTTCCAGAGAATATTTAGAAAACTGGAGAGGTATGTTATTGAGGGATTAGACTGGGATGGTTATGAAGATGAAAATGCCTTCAATATATTATTAAAAACAGGTAACGATAATAATCTTGAGAAACGAACTCCTGATAACAATCGTCGCAAACAAATAGTTCAATCATTACTATCAATAATAACAGCAGGTGGTACAAAAAGTTCTGATATTTTATTTCTAGAGTTTAATGATGGTTTTCTGACAGTGCTCAAAGAACAACACGATAATATTATAAATACTTTTTATAATGAAATGGAAGGGATTATAGAAAAGAGTGATAAGCCAGAGCAATTTCATAGAAATCTTGAGCATTTTAAGCAGTTGGTTGAAAAAGCAAAAGAAAAAGATCGGAAAAATCAATTACTTCTACAGCAAAAATATGAATTAGAAAAGAAGCTCGAACAAGAAAAAGAAAAATCAAGATTACTGGAAATAGAGCGGATTAAAGCTGAAGAGGAAAAAACCAAAGCAAATGAAGCGCGTATTATTGCCGATAAAGCGCGTATTGAAGCAGAAAAAGATAAAAAGACGGCGGAGATTAAAGTCCAGCAAAAAGCACAGGAGAACTTATTTTTGAAAGCAACTTTATCAACAGACATGGAAGATGTTGTTAAAATTGCTCATATATTCATTATTTGGTCGAATACAATCAAAAAAACCATTAGCCGCTTAATCAGTGAGTTGTCTATATCTAATCCAGAGATACTTGAGAAACATACACGAGTGTATTATGCGCTCGAACTGATAGATAAGATTAATGCCAACTCAAAGATTATCTCAAAACATAATGTTAAGATCAACTCCCAGAATACAACAACTGATTTAATTGGTTTTATTAAAAACTACTTGAATGATGCGTTAATTAGCATCGAAGATCAAAGGTTAGAGTATAACATAAAGATATCAGATGATATTGAATTTATAACAACATTTAAAACGCTCGAGTTTTCAATAGTATTAGATAATTTACTTAATAATGCGAAAAAAGCTGGAGCAACAATGATTACTATAGATATACAGGAACTTACAAAGGATTATATTATTTTAGCATTTTCCGATAATGGAAAAGGCTTAAGCGAAACAATCAATGACCCTAATGATATTTTTAATTTTGGATTTACTACAACAGACGGCTCTGGAGTAGGCTTATATCATTGTAAATCCATTATAGACGAATTGAAGGGTGAGATCTCTGTAAGCAAATACAATGGGTTTACTTTATACATTAAAATTCCGAAACTGGTGTAATATGAGATTAAACTACAAAGTTCTATGGCTTGATGACCAAATTCGCAGTGTCAATGATGAAATAGAAGAAGTCAAAACCTACATTAACAGCAAAGGTTTTTATCCTGATTTTACTACAGAGTCAACATTTACAAGAATGTACATCGAAAAACAGCTTTCTCAGCCATGGAATATAATTGTTTTTGATTACGATACAGGGAATGCTGAATTTAGTGGTCTAACGGCCATTGATACAGTCAGACGGTGTGAATATTATACTGAGATCGTTATATACACAACAACACAATCAAATCTTGATAAAATAAGAACAGAATTTAAAGAGGGTGTATTTTCATCTCTTCGAGATAACGTTGTTGAAAAGGTAAAAACCGTTATTGACTTGACATTAAAAAAGATAATGGATGTAAATGTTATGAGGGGGCTTGTCCTTGCTTCTGTTGCAGAAAATGATTTTCTAATGAATAAAGTTTTAGAACATATATTAGAAACAGAGCCCAGTTTGATTCTGAAACAAGAAACATTGAGAAAAGAGATTGATAATAAAATTGAAGATACAAATAAAAGAAGAGCACAGAAGCTTGACGAAAATAATGACACATTAATTAGTTACTATATAAATTCCAACATACTCACCTCTGAAACTCGAAAAGATTTTTTTATGAGACTTGGAAAGAATCATTCTGATTGTAAGAAATATTACGAATCAATTAAGCCGTATACAGATATACTTAAAAAACGTAATTTACTCGCTCATGGACATACTTGCATTGATTCTGGTAGAGAGTGTATTCGTTCAATACATGAAAATGAAACAGGAATATTTACCCTTGAAGATGCACTTGATTTACGGAAAAAACTTATAAGTTATAAGGATATTTTTGAGGATATTGCAAAGATATTTGAAAGATAACAATAAGTATTCCCAGCAATGCTGAACATAATATTTCATACATAATTTTAGGCAGAAATAATTATAATCCCCCCACCACCTCCTTAGCCATTACATGGTAAGGAGGTGCTTTCATGTATCACAACAAGCATACCATAATCGGAAACATTACCAGAAAACCGGAACTGGAATACCCCAAGAGTAAGAAAGGCAGTGAATTTGCCCTCTGCAAATTCGGCGTTGCCGCCAACAAACCTAAGTCGGAAAATCCTTTCTTTATCGAAGTTGTTGTTTTCGGCGCACAGGCCGAAGCTTGCGCTGAATATCTCGACAAGGGCGCACCTGTCTTCATCGAAGGTGAACCGCAGTATGATTCATGGGAAGACAAGGAAGGGAACTTTTCCTCAAAAATCTACCTGAAAGCCAACGATGTTCAGTTTCTGCCCAGAAAAGAGAAATCAAAAAACGAACCCGACAATGATACTGACAAAAAAGGCAACAGACGGAGACGCTGATGCCTGACTACAATGACAGCTACATCGAATTGCTTGAAGAACACATCCAACTGAAGCGCACCCTAGAGAAGGTGCGCCTTCTTGTATCCCTCACAGTCGGAACATCCGAAGAAAACAGAGACTATGAACGGATCTTCAATGAAATTTATCACATCATGCTTGCCGATGATGAGCGCATCGGCAGGATAACAAGCTGAAGGTGTCCTATGAAACATCTTATCCTTATAACCACTCTTCTTGTGAGCGTTGCGGCGCATGGTGCGCCGTGGCTGTGCGGAGAGACAGATGTCATATACGACTCGCAGAGCTTCTGCGCATCCGCTTGCGGCGGTGACTGCGTTGAAATGACCCCTGATAGTGGAACGTGCAGCGGCACATATAAGAACTACGCATTTGACCGCACCACAAACAAGACGTACGCTTTGAGTGTAAGTAAAGGCAAGTGGGCGGACTTTTTATCCGGTCTGGCGATTATCCGTGATGCAAGGACAAACGACATATTCAAAGGACTGCTGAGTTTCAGCGGAGAGTCTGAAGCGTGGATAGGTCTGTACGACCCGAACATGACGCAGAGCTTCAATGTTGTGAACGATACCCGCTTTAAATGGCGGGATAACACAGTCCTGAACTACCGCAACTGGGCGGAAAGACAGCCTGATAACAAGCTCAATCCTGCCGACATAGGGCAAACAGACATTTACGGCGAACATTACGGAGTGATAAACCTTGCCGGGCTCTGGAGCGATGCCGCATCAAACGTGATGATGAATGCCCTCGTTGAATTCGCAGGCGTACAGTCATGCGTCAGCGGCACTGTTCCCGGAGAAAACGTTAAACCAGGTGAAATGGAAAATGCCTATTGTGACGGCAGCAGTAACTGCTATCTCTGCACCGATAACACGGACATCTACCAGTGCGCACAGGGAGAAGGCGGGTATCTCTGCCCACAGGGGCAGCAGGAGTGCAATGTAAATTACGCTGAAGCCGGATGCCCCGCAGGAACTGTGCTTAACCCGGTGACAGATAAGTGCGAAACTTCGCCGTCTGTCTTCTGCCCTTCAGGGATGACATATGACAGCGGTCTGGACAGGTGCGTTGCTCCTGCCGTCTGCTCCGGAGGCGGAATACTCAATGCAGTATCCGACAAGTGCGAGACAGTAATTACATCCGGCAACTGCCCCACGGGTTATACATTTGATCCGGTGCTTGATATATGCAGGGCTTCGGTAAAGTGCCCGACAGGAGCGACATACAACTCTGCTACTGACAGATGCGAAGCGGCGGTAACAACAAGCTGCCCCAGCGGTTACACATACAACAGCAGCTTGAATAAATGTCAGTCCAACCCCGTCTGCTCCACGGGAATATACAACTCGACTGCGAAAAAGTGCGTTATTAACGCAACCATAGGAAGCTGTCCGGTTGGATATACGGAACAGGGCAATCAGTGTGTGAAGACGACCACATATCCGGCAACGGCAAGCTGTCCGCCCAACCATCTTTTTTATCCCGGAAAAGGATGTGAAAAACAAGGGCATGTCAACATATACAGGTGCGGAAACTCAGGTGTACGAAGTGAATGTGCCGTTACTGCCTATGATGATTATTTATGCCAGTCGTCAGAGTGTGAGCGCGGTTGTGAAATAACAACCACCCCGTGCGGCACAGGAACTTATACTTCTGCAATGTACACCTGTCCCAGCGGCGGAACGCTCTCAGGCACAACCTGCACAGTCACTGAAACCGCGCCGAAGCCGGAACCTTCCTGCGCAACCGGCTTTACCTACGATGCAGCCCTTCAGATGTGCGTCAAGACACCCACATGCAATAACGGCGGTGTATTCAATTCATCCACAAACAAATGCGAACTGACGGTTTCTACATCATGCCCCGCGGGTATGACATACAACTCTGCTGCCGGAAAGTGCGTTGCCTCTGCCGTGTGCTCTCAGGGCGTATATGATGCGGCTCTGGATTTATGCAAAATCAGCGTATCAACCCTTTGTCCCTCAGGATACTCATATGATAAGCCGCAGAATAAATGCCTCAAGGTTCCTCTCTGCACCCAAGGGAGCTATTCCGTCACGGTTGATAAGTGCGTCAGCAACGCATCAAAGAACTGCCCCACGGGAACAGCTCTGAGCGGCAGTGTCTGCCAGTCCTCCCCTTCATGCCAGTCCGGTTCATACGATTCAGGCCTTAACCAATGCTTCGCCGGTGCGACATGCCCTTCTTCCGGAAACCCCTGCGTTAACATCGGAGGCTCCTGGAGATGCTCCGTTTACGGATGCTACAGCTCCACAGAACAAGGCAACTACAACAACGAAGACACAGAGGAAGGCGCGAACGACAAGAAAGCAGACGGCGAAGTTGACGAAGCCGGACAGTGCATGGGCACAATCTACATATTCAACGGCGGTGACCGCAGATGCAGAAAGCCCGGTGTGCAGACAGGCTTCACCGACTGCTGCAAGGATAAAGAAGACTGGTTCGGACTCTCTGAATGTAAACCCGCAGAACAGGCTTTATCAACCCTGCGGGACTGGGGAGAGGTGGACGGTCAATGCCACTACGTGGGTGATTACTGCTCCGAAAAGTGGCTCACAGTGTGCGTCCAAAAGAAAAAGACTTACTGTTGCTTCGGCTCCGCCCTCGCCCGCATCATCGGCGAACAGGGACGGCAGCAGCTCGGTATAGGCTGGGGTACGCCGAAGAGCCCTGAATGCAGAGGTTTCACTCCGGAGGAGTTCCAGAAGCTTGATTTCGACAAGATAGACTTCTCCGAATGGTTTGAACACTACGTTGAACCTGAAATGCAGCAGAACATCAACGAGAACATCAGAAACGCCTTTGAGAACATCCCCGTTCCGGTGGTGCAGTGATGAAGAAGCGTTATTTCATACCTGTGTTCACTGTGCTTTTTATCCTGAACATTATTGCCGCACATGCGGGTAGGAATATTTCTGAAAGTGTTCCTTTCAAGTGGTTCTTCTTCAACCGCTTTGAGAAGCCGGAATACGGCGATTATGTGATGTTTAAAAGCCAGCGTGACCCAAAAGGAATAATCCCTGAGGGTGTGCCGCTGGTGAAGCGCATAGCCTGCTCCGGCGGGATGTTTATTCAGGTGGATGAGGAAGGCTTCAAATGTGACGGTAAGCTCATTTCAGAGCGCACCGACCCGGACAATATGACTATGTACTATGAAGGCATAATCCCTGAAGGGATGTTCTTTGCGGCGGGGGATCATCCCCGCAGTTATGACAGTAGATTATGGGGGCTTATCAATGAAGAAGATATTATCGGCGTTGTTCATCCTTTGTTTTAGCGTTGCTCTGGCATCTCCGAAGTTCTCTGACGGACTTATGGACAGAATCAGTGAGCTGAGGGGAGACAATAAGACAAAATCTGAAGAGAAGCTTCAGAAGCCGAAAGTTGAAAATAATCCGAACCTGAAACTGCCGGAGAATCCGGCAATGAAAGCAAGAGCTGATAAGGTTGCAGCGGAAGACATACCGGAGCTGATGAAGCAGGTGGATGTGTACAAAAAGCAGATAGCTAAAAATACTGTCGGCATCGATGACAATTCATCCTGCTGGGATGACCGCGCGGATCTGAACGACCTTCACCTGTATGTTTTTATCAGCTCCAGCATTCCCGAAGAGACTCTGAAGACATATGCCAAAGATATGCAGAAGCTTCCCGGCGCAATTATGGTAATTAACGGCACAGTGGGCGGAATCAACAACATCATGCCGACAATAGACCTGCTCACAAAGATGTCATGCGGAAAGACAGTCAATGAACTCCAGAAAGAAGATACCAAATGCCCGATGGCAAGGACGGATATTAACCCGTTCCTCTTCCGTGCCTTTAACGTTCAGGCAGTTCCTGCATTTGTCTATTCCGAAGTGCCTTACAATGAGCTGATGCAGAAGGTAACCATGGGGGATAACGTCACGGGCGGTTTCCTCAAGTTCTCAGGTGATGTTTCAATCGATCACGCCCTCTTCCGCTTTGAGGGCGAGGGAGTGGCGGCTGCAAAGACTATGCGGAAACAGCTCAAATCCGGAGGATTCTATGAGGGGATGTAAGGCTCTGCTTGCGGTTCTTCTCATCTTTGCTCTTGGAGCTGATGCGAATGAAGGCAAGAGCCTGGCTAACACAATCGGAAAGCAGATGCAGGACAGCTATGCAGATCCGAAGGATGCGAAGAATAAGCTGATGAACCCCGTGATCAGCTCAACGAAGATGAGCACCATGTCCGCTTCATATAAATGCCCGGACACGGAGATGGTCTATTCGTCATCTTCTGAATGCGCTTCTGAATGCCAATCTACCTGCGTTAAGAATGAATTTAACGCTATGATTCAATGCTCAAGCGAGGAAGAGGCGCTTTCAATAATGCCCGCAGGCTTCGGAACCGGCGGCGAGGTTCAGCTTCAGGTTGCATTTGACACAGACCTTGACGGCACAAAGGATCAGACATTCGTCACATCAAACATAAGCGGCTTCTGCACAAACGGATATGTGAGCTGTACACCGGGCACATGGAACAACTGCAAATACTTTGAATTCGGCGTTAAGCATAAATGCGAGAACAGCGGCGCAACATATGACACTTACCGGGAGTGCAATACTTCCTGCGGCGGAGTCTGCACACCTGCGGACAATAAAGTCACGGCAACACAGAGACCTGTGACTGAAATGCGTCATGCAGGGGGTTGCTACTGCGCCAACGCATCCTGCGGAAGCTCATTCAATGCAACGTTTCAGCAGTCACTCGGCTATTTCGGTGGCGGAATCAGCGCGCACCTGATGAATGAGCTTGGAGTAGTCATATCCGACACCAAAATTGATGTGACCACACTGTCTGTAAAATACCTCGGCGCGTCCGCCACATCATGCGCAGGAGCACAGGAGAATGTGGAAGGTCTGAAGCGTTTTTATCAGCTCGGAGAAAAGCCTGACGCAAGTGAAGAACTGCTTAATCAGATGTCAGATCCCGGCAGCAAATACAATACGGTCATGGAGCCGATGACTAACAATGTCAGTAACCATGAATGTGTTATCAGAAGCATCCCTATCGTCAACACGGGAGAAATAGACGAGTTCTGGTGCACACCGGACAGCATCACAACAAAGACAGTCCAGCGAAGCGGCTACAGTGACAGGCAGCTCACTCAGCATTATCAGTGCATCGACAATGACGGTGACGGCCGCGGTGAAACCATGCGCTATAAGCTGGACTGTTCCAATCAGGGAGAAAGCTACGGCAGATGCGACAATGAATCATCAAACGGCTGGCAGTCGGTATCACTCAATTCATATCCGGGCGGTGATCAGAACTCCGGCGCAAAAGTTAATATACGCTGGGGCTCCGGCGGGGGAACTGACACTGCGCAGCTCCTGTATAACATCACTTGCTCTGAGTCCCTGTGTCAGCTTAAACACTGGGTACATGCAGGTTCCTACGGCACTTCAAACAACGCTCTGACCACGATGACCCTTTCATCAATCCGGGAAGAACTCCTGACAGTCTCAAGAAATGACACATGCACAGCTTATGCCGAGGATCCGGACTGCCGTTTGTATGAGGAGGAGATAAACGGCACAGACACCGTATCAAACTACCTGGCCACAGGCATGATGTTCCAGAGCAAATGCACGGAGGTTTCAGGGAACTCCGGCAAATATATCGTATGCGACTACGGAGACAGATTTGATGTCACCGGGGCATCAATGAGCTTCATCACAGCAGATGGGGTTCAGAGGTATGCTGACCCATCCGTATATACCATTTCAAGCCGTAATGACGGAATGGAATACTTTGAGATTAAGCGCACATACACATGCGAAACAGACACAGAATTTGACTTCTCCGGAGCGAAAGCACAAGGCGACATGATCGGCAGCACAATTAACAGGGATACGGGTGATTTCAATTATCTGGTAGACGGGCAGACAAACTCAGGCAATGTGAAAATAGACACAGACGGGTATGACTCATGTACATACTCATGCGTTGTCCAGACAGAAAATCAGGACACAGAGGTGTTCCCGGATCAGGAGACCCGCCGGACGACAGCAGACATCGTAACCGAAGAGCGCCCCTGCGGTGTGGACAGAAACACTGCTGAACGCACCTGCCCATATGACTCACTCACGGAATCAATTATCAAAGACTGCACATGCACCAGCGCATTCAATCAGGTCATTGCCGGTTTCGGCATTGTATCGGATGCAGTTAAAGACATGATTTGCAGCGGAGATTAATGGAGGACAGATATGTATAATCTGCTTAAAAAACTTCAGGAAGAACAACCGGAGTTCATAACGGCAAAGATTGCTGATTGCAGTACCGTTTATAACAGTCTGTGCCGTTATGCACGGGAAATATCATATAAATCAGAAGCAGCAGTAAATATCTTTGAGGTCAATGCAACAGATGCCCCGCAGTTTGCTGACAAATCATGGCTGGAGCTTCTGACATCATCAAATGACAGGACAAGAAATGCGGTGCTCGAAGCCATGAATAATCCGGACTACTACTTCACATCAGTAAAGAAGGGCATTGCATATAAAAGAGTCGGTCAACATCTTATCGTGTCTGACGGTTGCCATTACAAAACAGCAGTGGCCAAGGCTGTACTTTTCAGAGCCGGAAAGTACAACTTCAAAGGTGTTGACCTTACTGACTATCTTATTGATTTTTCAATGGCAGAATCTCACAGATATTTACGGAAACTCCTGAATACAAAAGGTCTGTATTTTCCGGACGGTAAGTCAAAAATCCTGCCCCGCCTATTCTTACGGAGAACCGACATCAAAGAGGGAGTCGGCTGGAGAACAGAAAGATACACACCAGTTATTCAGATAAATAATCTGAAAACCGGCGGGAAGATGGATCTCATCACTGCAAAAGATGTGCTAGATCTCATATCTGAACTGCACTCAAGCCCGATTCTCCGGAGATTCCGTTCAAACAGCTACGCAAAGTTTCTGCGCTGATTCTCAATCCCGAACCTCCTTAGCCATTTATATGGTAAGGAGGTTCAATATGCTTCAAAAAACTATTTCAGCACTTCTCTTACTTCTCATTTCAGCCTCTGCCCACGCAAACTGGGTAGAGGACTGGTTTGACACCATGAACACAACAAGCTCCAGCTCATACCAAGGGCAGGAACGGGGCTTTGCTACGGCGGGCGGCTTTCAGGCACGTATGCGGGTGAAAACGGATAACCTTATGACTATCTCCCCTCCGCGCTTCAATATCGGCTGCGGCGGGATCGACATCTTCATGGGAGGTTTCAGCTTTCTCAACGCTGATTACATGGTTGATAAATTCGAACGTATCATCCGCATGGCTCCGGCTCTGGCGTTTCAAGTGGCGTTAAACGAACTGTCCTCAACAATCAGCGAAAAGGTCGAAGGCATGGAGCAGATCATGAACGCCCTGAATGCCCTTCAGCTTGACGAATGCCAGGCGGCGAAGGGAATAGTAAACTTTGCGGCAGATATGTACAAGTCGGGGCCTACTGAGGCGATAGGAGCAGTGGCAAAGAATGTTGAGACCGGTGTTTCAAATCTTTTTACTTCAGCAAAAAAAGATGCCTCAGATAAACCCGGAGAAACAGTTAAGAAATCTATGAACTCGTTACCTGCAACACTAAAAGCAGAGCTCCTGAAACCCGGCAGTATGCTCAAAAACATCGGTGACAAGTTCGGCCTCTCAACAAACGAAGTTAATCAGTTCCGCGCCTTGGTAGGAGATGTGAACATCAGGCTCACTGACGATGATTTCAGCATGGCATACGAGCCGGGATGCAGCGAGGCAACCTATGAAGCCCTTGTGGAAGAAACGCCCTATTCCAAGACATTATCAGGCACATGCTTTGAGTCAGGAGGAGACAACCTTGAAGATAAGGTCAGCAAGATACTTGATTCTCTGGAAAACAAAATAGCTCTGAACCGCTCAGCTCCGGCTTCAGCTAATGAAGCATATTTTCTGGGAACTGTTCCGTACCCCATCAAATACATTCTGAACATCGCCAATAAATACGGAAGCTCACAGGTTACCACAGTGAAGGATAGCCTCCGGACTCCGGCGGCCTATGCCTTCGCATACGGCATATTCAGCAACATGCTTTACAACCTTCAGGATCTGCTTATCGAGTATCAGTCCATGATTAAAAGTGCCGGAAAAGACAACGGCATAACTCATGGCGAAGCCCTCAAAGAGCTTTTGAAGGTCGTTGAAATGAAACAGGACGAAGCATATAAAGCATATGCGATGAATACAAATAAAATGGCTAAGGTTTACACTCTGCTTCAGAACTACAGCGATACCGACAAAATGATCAATGAAGTCCTCAAAAGATACGGATTTCACAGACGTGAATAGCCATGCAGCTTGATTATTATGTATATGGAGACTTTCAGTCGGTAGTAAACGCATTCCACATGGTTGCGAACCTGTTCAGTAATCACACCTATCAGAGCTGGTTCACTGTTGTGATGCTGCTCACCATTGCGGCATTCGCGTTTCAGGCAACGGCAGAAAGGATTTTCGGCGCAAAGGCTTCTGATGCCATATGGATTAAAAGGGTAATGATAGGCACTGTCCTGTACAGCATATTTATGGTTCCCACAATTACGCTTCATATCTATGACCCTTTTAAGAACAAGTATGAAGCAGTCGGCGGCATCCCTGCCGGAGTGGGTTTAATAGCAGGAATGACCAGCGGTTTCACACGGGAGATTTCAGAGCTGATAGAGACTGCCGGAAGCCCTATTATACACATTGATGATATAGGATTCGGCAACGGCTATGAAATGCTGTCCGCTACTTCTGCCCTCGGTTCAATAGGTCTTTCGCAGGATCAGTATCTCACAAGGACACTGGCGGATTACTTTGACAAATGTATTATTCAGATGAATGCCTCCGGAGACCTAGACTTTGATGCTCTGTGGAACGGCAACGGTAAAACAATTCTTGAGAATATCGCAACGGATTACCGGATATTCTCAAGCACGGTGTGGACATCCGCCAATCCCGGCGGCGCATTGTTTCAGTGCGCCGATGCCTATCAGCATATAGTCACCCAACTTACACAGCCCGCCCGTGTAGATAAGGCGTTCAGGGTGTTTTGCAGCAAAGTTAACTACAATCCGACAGATGCCACAGAGTTCATGATGTGCCGTCAGAAGTTCAGAGGTGTTTACGAGGCATTCAGCACACCTGAAGGATTCGGATATAACGAAACAAGCCTGTTTGCGTCCGCCGTGGTTGCGGAAATGTATCTGACTGACGGCTTAAATGCCGGAGTTGAGCGGGCAAAAGAGATAGCCCGCAGTATGGCCACAGCGAGTGATGCAGTGAGCGGAGCAATGGCAGCGGACTTCATGCCGATGATTCAGGGAATGGTGGCCACAATCCTCATATCCCTATTCGTTATTGTGGCCTTGCTCATGTACGTTGCGCCAATGGATGCCTTCAAGTTCTATTTCGGTCTCTGGATCTGGTTTCTCACATGGGTTCTGGTTGACGTGGTGATCAATATGCAGGTTCAGAACTATGCTTATGAGGTATTCCGGGAGATACGTGAGACAAGTCTGAGCCTCACGACCATGTTCAGTATAGGCGACAGGTCAGCGCAGGTTCTTGGTTGGTACAGTAAGGCAAGATGGATGAGCATGACCATAGCCTCCATGATGACTTACGGCATATTCAAGTTCGGCGGCGGCGCGGCATTCGCAAGCTTCGCAGGGGCACTCGGCGCAAGCTACTCCGGTCAGGCGGCAAGTCAGGGCGCACAGATAGGCGCACCCGGCGGAGAGGCGGCGCAGTATAAGAAGACACTGGATGACCTTTCAATGGTTCCCGCAACGACTATGGGAGCAGTGAATTCAAGGCAGTGGTATCAGTCTGCATCAACAATGAGATCATCTGAAATAGGGCAGACTATAGGTCAGGGCGAGAGTCTGGCCACAGAAGCCGCTAAAAACTTCGGAGGTAATGCAATGGATCTCGGAAGAATGATCGGCAGCGGCGCGGCTTACAATCAAATCAAAAGTGGTCATTCCGCAGCCCAGCTTGAGGACGCAGGTTATGATGCTGAACGTGTTGCTTCCGGAGAAACCTACAACACCATGGGCAACACCGGAGCGGCGGAAGGTTCCAGAGCCGTTGAAAAAGAAAACGGGCTTAATGATGGAGAACTTCTTGCAACCGGCGGAGTCGGCAGGAACCTGAAGTATTTCACTGACGCAAAATTCCGTGAAAACGAAGCCAATGAATCCGGAGAAAGCCTTCTGGCTGAATACCAGAAAGAATCCAACATAAGGACTGTCGCAACTGATGACGGCATACTCCACTACGGAAAAGCACCTGAAGGCGCAGTTGTCAGCAGTGATCTGCGCTCCGGTGAAACCGGCTCACACTCTTTCTTCAACCAGAAAGTCAATGTGGACGGCAAGGAACTCACACTCTCCGGGGAAGCTTCACAGCGTGGCGGTCAGCTCACTGTGAACGGAACAGACGAACACGGTAACGCTTACTCAATCTCCGGACTCGGCAGCATGAATGATGACGGCATCGACTTCTCGGCAACTTCCAGATTTGTTCAGTCAAAAGAAGAATCCATGCGGGGAACAATGTTCAGCGGCTTCATTGACACTGACGGTGACGGCAAAGGTGACCGCTACACAGACATAAGCTTTGATACCGCAACAGGACTCATCACAGCCCGGCGTGACGGCAAGAACTTCACTTTCAAAGGCGATATTTCCGACTATGACGCTGAAAACAAGATGATTTCCATCTCTCCCGGTAGTGAAGTATCATGGACGGCTCAGTATAAGGATGTTCAGGTTCGGACAACAGACGGCAAGTATGTCAGTCTGGTTGGAACAGTCGAAGCATCCGGAACAGGTATGCCGGGCGATAACTCAATGATCCGCCTGAAGGGACAAACCTCAGACGGCTTCATGGCGAACATCGAGGGCAAAGGAAACGTTCTCCGCGCCGCCCATGGTGACGGTCATGTCCTCAACGGTCTTGCCTCAGTTTCCCGACTGGAGAAAACAGCCACCAAGGACACACATACCAGAGAAAGCGATGTGGACGAAAAGATCCAGAGAACGGAAGATACCGTTGAAAAGAAATTCGTCCGTGCAACCACAGAAAGCTATGTTGATGACACTCAGGTTAAAGGTCTGGCAGCGGTCATGAACAATCCGTATCTGGCGCAAAGAGTCGTTAATGCAAAAGATAAGGAAAGTATTGCCGAAGCATCAATACAGACGGCTCAGGCAATTGCTCCCAATCTGCCTACATCGCTTAAATATAGTGTGTCTGATACTGAAACCGAACAAAATGTAATGAAGGGCGGTATATCTGGACAAGGCTCTGCAACTACTAAACTTGGCAAGGGGGAAAATCAAGCTTCAGGCGGAGTAGGAATTAACGCTGGCATGGAGCTTCAAAAAATAACAGAACATAAGGAAGGCACATCTCAAGATAAGGATCCTCACGTTACAGGGCTTGCATCAACAATATACAGCGCAAGGCTCAGAGCTGATGAGCTGGTTGCTGACGGTAAGATAGAACAGAATGATGTTGATGACTATATTGCAAGTCGCATCACTGACTATGCAAAAGAAACGACACAAGGTGTTACCGGTATAAAAAATGAGCGTTATATCCCTGATTATGCCAGTGGAAACAATCCGTCAATGCACGATAACAACGATATTTGGAACACTGCTACAGGTAAAGCTTTCAAAACTGCCAAAGAGGGTTTTGAAACAGAAAAATAATTGACAAAAGGAGAATTAAAACTTGAGAATATGCTCAAACAGGCTATAATTAAGGTATAGGAGATGTGTCATGTGGGTTATAGGATTAATCGTTTTGGCAGCGTTCATTGCTTTCTTGGTTTTTACCCCTCCGATGAAAGCAGAAACTGCTGAAAAATTACTCGAAAAAAATAATGAACCTGATGATTTCCATAATGATGGTGGAGTCAAATGGTTACAAGACTCTTCCAGAGAGTTATACACCAATCCTTTTTATAGAGGAGATTGAACACCCCAGCCGGAGCTAAAAACTCCGGCTTTTTTAGGAGATGTATCATGTGGGTTATAGGATTAATCGTTTTGGCAGCGTTCATTGCTTTCTTGGTTTTTACACCTCCGATGAAGGCAGAAACTGCTGAAAAACTGGCTAAAGATTTGGAAAATAATTCTGACAACAATGCCAATAAGAATTTGTCCGGTAATTTTGGGTATGATGCTTTACAAAACTACAATGAAACACGCACAAACCCAGCCTACAGCTATCTCTCCGATAACATCCACTACAAAGACTAACCATCCTAGCCGGAGCTAAAAACTCCGGCTTTTTTATCTGGTCTTCAGTTCCCGACACAGAACCTTTGCAAATTCCAACCCGCTCCAATCAGAACGGTTTCCTATGACATAAACACGTAACTTTGCCCTTGTGACAGCCACATTCAAAAGATTAGGCTTGCTGCATACCCAGTTCCGGCTGCCGTAGCCTTTTGAACCAGAAGCAGAGCCGAGGACGATAAATACAATGTCCGCCTCCTTACCCTGAAAAGTGTGGACAGTACCGCACTGAATTTTATCTGATAATCCAAGTTCCCTAACTGCCTTTCTTGCGGTAGTTGCAACTTTCCTGAAAGGAGCAATGACATAGACACTTGCCTCCCTGTCTTTTCCAACCACAGGGAAATCCCCTTTCAGTCTTGTCAGGGCTTCAGCTAAGAAGTCAATTTCTTCTTGAACAACCTGTTCCTGTGAAGAACCTTTTATATCAAACCAACAACTATCACCAAGCACACACGAAACTGATTCAGGGTTATTATTTGCCTGAACCATCTGGTTGCCATAAGCTATTTCATTGGATATTGAAAACATCGGCTCAATGCACCGTCTATGCGCTCTTAAAGGCAATCCAACCCAAGTATCACCCACATAAGAGCCATACTTCATGGTACGGTCGGCAACTGTCTGAACGGATGCAGACAGAGGGCAGAAATATTCTTCAACCTTGTAGTGCTGTTTCATTTTTTCTACAATGATATTCGGAACTGTCATAACAGGTTCTATCTGCATGGGATCTCCTATGATAACAGCCCTTTTGGAACGCCAGATAGCCCCCGCTGCCATTTGAGGAGTAGACTGTCCGGCTTCATCCACCAGAAGCCAGCCCAGAGACTCCTTTCCAAGCCCTTTAAAAAGCCGAGAGAGTGATGCAAAAGTTGTTGAAACGACAGGAGTAATGAAAAAGAGCATGTTCCATATTGAGAGTAATTCCTCTGCGGAGATAACTCCACCCTTGTTATTCAACAACCCCTTTACAGCCTTCATATTTGCGTCCCACTTACCAGCCGTAGCGCACATCGTCCACTCATGAAGCTTGAGAGCTGCCAAGAATAATTCTGCGCGTAACACTTCTACTTCTTTTGTCGTCCATAAGCTTTTGAGATGTATTTCCTGCTTCTCTTGTACAAAGAATTTTTTATCAGGAAAATTTATATCTTTAGTTTGTAGAGGGTTAAATAAAGCCTGTAATTTTTCAAGTTCTAAGAGAATAGCCTTTTTCTGCTTGTTCAGTTCATTTATTACAGATTTACTGAGTTGAGATAAAGAATCAATTTTTTTATTAATATCCTTAAGTTCCTTGTCAACAAGAATAATCTTTTCATTTACAACGATATAACCCTGTTCAAGCTTCTCGTACCCTTCCAGCCAAAGCTTATATGAGAGAAACTTAAACCAAACAGCTAAAATCCACGGTTTACGACGCTCATGCTGTCCGAGTCTAATCTTTTCATTCTCTTGCTGCCGTTCCAGAGATTTTTTTTCTGACCCTAATGCTTCTTTTTGAGAGACGAGTTCACTTATCTGAAGACGAAGCTGCTCACTCTTGTCATTTTCCTCTGCAAGCTTACTTTCAACATCAGTTAGTGCTTCTTCTAGTTCATATATTTCTTCAATAAACGGTTGCAGACTGATAATATGTTCTTTATAAGCATTAAATATTTTAAGCTTTTTATTAAAATTATCCTTCGCTACTTTCCAGTTCTTTGAAGCCTCTTTATAATTACTTTTCCAATGTTCCAAATAAAGCTTCAGCGTGCATGGCATATCAGGGACAAAAACCTTGTTCACATGCTGAGACTGAACAATGCCACTACTGAATTTTATCTCAATTTCACTTATTGACGGATTCTGGAAGTAATCAGATACCGATATATACTCAGCACTTTCAGGACTTTTTTTAACCTTTTTAAATATCCAAATATCATTTGCTTTGCTCTCAGGTTCACCAAAGAGGTTTTCAATATCAGACTGCTTGGTTTCATTTTTTATTACGATATTCTTTAAGAGTTCGGTATCCCGCCCCTCAAAAGGATCATAAACCTTACTGATAAATTCATGTCTATTAACAGCATTGCCCAAAGGCGCAGCCACTAAGCCCCACGCACTCTCACCAAATTTATTTAGAGCAACTTCCTTAATATAACTTGTGTCAGGGAAGGCTTTTGAGTCAATTTTTGTCGGTATTTCCGCTGATATATTCTTGACAGCATTATTATTACTGCTGGCAACCACTATCTGCGTATTCTGCATTATGTTACAGTCTAGGCTGTAAACTTTTATATTTTCTGATGAAAATTCGCCCTTAAACAAGTCTTTCGGGTAACGCAGATCAGATATTTTCTCGGCTCTTTTGATTATCACATCGGCGACTACGTCCTGAAGCAGTGTTGTCTTACCTGTTCCGGGCGGACCATTGACGGAGATAAGTTTTGAATGTGGCTCTGAAGAGTCCAGTATTTTGAAGACCGCTGCTTGTTGAGCAAGCATAAGGGAATGTTCGGGATTGGTAGCCCATCTGCCCATCGGCAGCAGCTCTGGTCTTAGGCACTGTTTTAAATATGTTTTGTTGGCGAGAATATCTCTTCTTTCTTCTGAATTTGTAGTAGATAGGTATGCCTCAAGAGCTTGCCCGAATATCTCCCCAGAGTTATTTACAAGCGTGTCGAGATCTGAAAGGAAAAAGGAGTTAATCAGGTCAGAATCCGTACTTATTTCAGAATTGTTTCTTAAACCAAAACATCTTACAAAAACCTCAATATTTTCTTCTTCCAGAGGGTAGCGGATAATTTTGGTAATCAGATCGATTTCATCATTGATAAAATCCCAATCAACTTGCTTTTTGTCATCGTTTACAGAGAATTTACTTGATATTCTGCCGTCAAAGGCAAGGGAGTAATTTTGAAGCTCGTCATTAATACTTTCTAAACTTTCGGGAATGCTTAGTTTTTCAATACCTATAATAAAGCTTGCCAGAGTATAGCTTTTTTCAACAGGTTTTCCTTTTCCATCAACGCAGAAAACGGCAAAACAACCGCCACTTTCATCAATTCTTTCTTTTTCGTCTATACTCATTTCAGGAGAATCAGGAATAAGGCTTAAAATATGCCTGATAATATGTTGCTTGGAAGTAAATCCTAAATAAACCTGAAAATAAACCTTTTCGCTAATGGACTTCTGCCACGGGAAGGGCTTTCCTAAGTTTTTGTTATATGAACTATATGCAAAAGTTTTTTCATCGTCATTTTTTTGTAACGAAGGAACATCAAATATATCAACGGCTCGCCAAAATTTCAGAATGTTTGTTACTCGTTGTCTGTCAGTCATCTTTACCCTTCAGACGTATTTTAAGCTAACGTGCCTAAAGGGTAACATAAATTTTCAAGATGTGTCAGCAATTTTAAATTTTGAGAAAACAGTATAAATGTTTTAATATCAATTAATAATCTATTCGATCAATCAACTCCTTGCCTCTCCATTCTGTATTTGGTTCACCAAGATATATAGAGCCATAATCTTCATATGCTTCGATGTTATAACCAATATCATCAATCAATAAAGCACTGTATTCTTTAATCGTACTTTCAAAACTATTTAACAAATCCTTATCTACCAAACACCCAAGTTCAGATTTGCTTATTAAGTTTTCGATGCGCTCTATTGCACTCGGGTGTGTTTTAACAGATAAAGGTGATGCTGGTGAAATGTAATCACTTGCAACCTCATATAAAGCAAGCCCTATAAACCAAAGTATTGCAGAATTTAAAATTCTGGAACGCTCAACCATATTATATTTTGGAATTAAAATTGAAAAGATATCAGCCTCTAATTCTTGCTTTTGAGAATTATTGAAAACCTTGACGAATCCATAATCATTATTAGTTTGACCCACTGCTTGTAGTATAGGCTTTTCAATCATATCACCTACCGACAAATGCCCCAAACAACAGTGTGCAAACTCATGTCCAACAATAAATTTCAATTGATCCGAAATAGGTTTATGAATATCAAAAACAATATTTTCAGGAACAATCCCTCTTGGATCAAGAAGAAAATCCATACTTTCAGTTTGCAGCATTGTTCTTACAGCTATCCTTAAAGAATTGAATTTAACACTTATAGGAATTTGTCCCCCAAAGTCAAGTATGGCTAAATGAAAAAACTTAAGAAAAAAGTTTAAGGATTTGCTTATTGAACATATAATTCCAATCCCAGAGTCATAAATAATACCATTCGGTTCACTTGTGAAAATATCCCCACAATAAATTGCTTGGCATCTCAACCTGTACTCTTCAGGAAGCTTTCTTAGGACTTCAGCATAATGCTCTCTACGAAAATATGACTCAGGACTCCAATTTAAATTACCTTGTTTTTCGTGAAAATATTTTAAATGATAAAATACCCTAGAGTATCGTGGATGGTCAGTTAGAGTATCGGCTCTGAGTTTCAGTAAATAGTCCTCTCCATTTCGTATATTGTAAATTCTTTCAATTTCTTGTTTTGAATATAAACCCATATACCATTCAGGTCCAAATGGATAGTCACTTAAAAAACTTTTTCTAGAGCGAGGGGCTATGCTCATTGATACTTCTCCGCATGATCTGAGCTTAATTAGATGCTTCAAGCACTCTGCCTTTTTATAAAAAGAGTATATCCAAGGGCAGCAAGAATTTCCTTCAAAGTCTTCAGCTTGGGATTGCCCTGACCGGAGAGAGTCTTATAAAGCGATTCTCTGGATAGACCTGTTACCTCAGATAATTTGGCAAAGCCTATACCTGCTTGAACAACCTGCCTGATTGCCAACAAAAACTCCAGTTCATCACCGTTCTCGGCATAATTCTCCGCTGCAATCTCAAGATACTCAATGCGACTTTCAGGTGTAGAAAGCCTTTCCTGAATAAGATTATCAAGCGTTCTATAAATTCTCATTGTAGTCACTCCACAACTGTTTTGCCGACTCAATATCTTTGCTCTGAGTCTTCTTGTTTCCACCACATAAAAGAATAACTATCTTGTTATTTTTTATGCCGTAATAAACCCGATACCCGCCTCCATAGGTAAAGCGTAGCTCATACACGGAGGAACCGACAGATTTATGATCACCTAAATTCCCAGACCTAATCCGGTCTAATCGCTGAAGGACTCTCACTTGATCCTTAGAATCCAGATCCCCCAACCAAATATTAAAAGGTTCTTTCCCATCTTCTGTCCGGTAGATTATAATTTCATATGACATAAATAAAAGTAGCCCAAAAGATACAAATATTCAAGGTTTAATTTAAACGATTCACCAAAACCTATTTTTTCCTTGATGTCAATTTGCTTACAGCAGCATTATATAGCAATAAAAAAAGGCGCTGAACAAAAGATATATATCTTTTATATCAACGCCTTTCAGAAATCGGGTCAAAAGAATCAACTACATCTTCCCTCACTGACGGATAAATGGCGGATAAATGTCTGAATAGATCGTTCATTGGTCAGTGATGAAATAATGGTGTAAGCAAGACAACTGCCACAGAAGAGCTTGGCAATCTATCAGACAAAGATTTACTGTTCCATTCAGGAACTGGGCGAGGCAGCAATTATACTTTAAAATAATCGGCCGCTAATTGGCCGAATTGGCCACTAATTGACCGCTAATTGGCTGATACATTAAGTCAACAGCCTATTATCTCATTGGCGGATAAATGTCTGAATAGGCAGAGCTAAGGACTGTAGATATTTGTTTAAAGATAACTTATATTTTTTGCCCAAACAGGTTAGAGTGTTTACCGATACGTATTAAACGGACTTCTTCAGAAGTGATTTCATAGATTAGCACAACATCGGGAAATAGATGACAATCTCTACAGCCAAGAAATTCACCGATGAGCGGATGATCCTTATATTTGACAGGCAGAGAAGTCTCCTCCATGAGCAACCCTATAACTTCTCTAAGCTCAGACTCTACTGCTTTATTGTGTTTAAAAGCCTTATAGTCTTTCTTAAATTTACTCGTTATAACAAGCTCTTTCAAGAGTTCAAATCCTCGAAGAGTTCGTCCACGTTTTTAAAGCGTTTGGTACTTTTTCCGCTTCTGGCTTCTTCTATAGCTTCTCTCGTTTCCTTGTTGGGTAGCTTTATTTCAAAAGGTATCCCATTATTAAGAACGATCTGAGAATAGAAAATATTTACTGCCTCGCTTGCTGTGAGACCAAGAGCAGAGAGAATATCATTAGCTTCTTTTTTCAGTTCTTCAGGCATTCTGACCTGTAAAGTTGCACTTCTCATCATGCACCTCCTTGTAGTGCTAATGTAATGACAATATATTTGGAGTGCAATAGTGAATTAAATAATATTTTTCATTCCCCAACGTATCTAATTATAATATCAGCTTCTTTGGTCTGAAAGGTGAACGCTGCTAATTCTGTCAGAATTCTGACAGAATGAAGGAATTTGCAGGAAACAATGGGATATTAAAAACAGATTAAATCATTGCTGATATTCATTTTAGATCCTTTAAGTTCCCGCTGATTCCCATATCTTTAAGGGTTCGAGTCCCCCTTTCGGCACTCTGAGAAATCCGGAACTGTGCAGAGGTAGAGGAACTCTCCCCGCACAGTTCCGGATCTTATTCAACCCATGTGAAAAATCCCTGTCTGAAAGTATAGAATGAGAATCTGCCCCCTTCTTCCGGTTTTGACACAACAGAAGAAAGAGAGCCTTTTTCATCTATGGCGTAGCAAAAAGGCGGTTCGTTCCCGCTTTTCATAGGAACTGAAACCCGCACAGGTTCTTCTGAGCTTCCCTTGAACTCTATGCCGATAACGGGGTTAGCTGATATTTTGCCGTCAGGCAGAGTCAGCACGCCTTTGTTCAGGGTAATCGTCAGAGTAAGCCCCCGGGGCGGGAAAATATCTATGCCGTCAAGGGCGGTGCCTGTGTTCCGTATACGGCAGACCTCTCCGCCGCATACAGCTATATTCACTGACTCCCCTGCTTTGTAGAAGTCATTTTTCGGGGGTTTCAAAGACATGGCTTCACCGGAGGAGCATATTGTTATTATGAATATCACAAAGGTTAAGAAACGGCGCAGCCCTTCCGAGCCGCGCCTTTTATCTGTCATCATTTTTTAAGCGCCCTTCTTTCCGCAGCAGAAGGAATATCGCAGGTGACTCTGGGAACAAATGCTGAAGCACCTGACGGAAGAACTATTCCATATACCGCCGGATCAAGAACTATCGGGAAGTAGAAGTCAACCCAGTCCGCACCTGTGCCCGTATGAGCATCATTCGACGGGTTGCTTGCGCCCAGATAGCCTGTCATTATGTATTCGACTTCATAATCTGTTTCTTCATACAGTTTAACAGAAATTTTGAAGTTTGTTCCTATCTCTTCCTCGTCATTATGGTCGCTGTAGTAATGCAGACGAACAAGATATTCACCGTTCCACCTGATAGTGTCTGTTGTTGTCAGTGTCCAGTGTTCCGGCCCGTATCCTGTTGTTATATCATAGTCAAGCTCACCGCCGTCAGCTGTAAACTTATGGAAATAGGCGGAATAATCGCCGTTCGGGTCGATGACATAAAGATCCACATCCGTATCATTCTTGTCCCATGTGAGCGTAACAAGCATCACTGCGCTGTCCACATTGACATTGATACTGAATGGGTTTGCGTCCATGTTGTTGGGAGAAACCGTAACAAGCTCTCCGCTGACTCTGCCTTTTGTGACAAAGCTCAGCTTATTCTCGCCTGTTTTAAGGCTCACGCCAACGCTGAAGTTGCCGCTGTTGTCAACAAGAGTTGAAAATTTCTCTGTGCCGACAAACACATCCAGATTAGTAATAAGCACTTCGCTGCTTTCCACAACACCGACAAGCTGAATATTCCTTGTGGTGACAACCTCTCCGTTGGTGTGTGAGGTTATGCTTATCTGAGGCTTGTTGTCTGAAGTGAAGCTGTGCTGAGCGTCCTGAAAGATATTTTCGTATGTTTCATTGAGGCTGTAGGTGCCTGTACCGTTCAGGAAAAATTTTGTATAGTTTCCGTAAGGCTGAAACTGTTTTGTCTCTGTGTCATAAATAATATAGGTGGTATCGCCCGGATGGTTCGGGTCATAAATGAACAGCTGACCGTCGCTTTCGTCCACCCCGTAAGCAAGCACAGCGTGCCCGCCTGTGAACTGTCCGTTTTCACCCACTGATTTAATACTGAGATTAACCGGACGTTTTGTCAGCTTGATTGCGCTGACTATTGCTTTATACCTGTATTCATCAGTAGTGTTGATATTCGGCAGGATATATTCTGACCAGTTCCATGACTGGTTTGCGGCGCTGAACGCCCTTGTGGCTATAACATCCTGTCCGATTACCGAGTCACCGTTCACATCTGTGCCGACGCTTGTGAGGTATCTGTCATAAAGCCCGCCGTGGCCTTCCCTTTTCTGGTCGTAGTACCACTGGGCAAAGGTTGTCATGCCGAAACATTCGCCGCCTGTGTGATAGCTTGAGCCCATATTGGCGATATTGAATCCGTCAACCAAAGGACGAAAGCCTGTGTCCTCGTCCGGAGAGTCGGTAAGGACGTCCACAATCCATGCCCATACAGATGTGTGGGTGGTGACGAATGTGAAGGTTTTATTCACGGTATCAACATTGGTTACCAGAACAGGCCTGAGCACGCCGTTTTCATCAACATAAAAAGGCACGGGTACGTTGCTGGCATCATCAAAAGGAAGAGTTATTTCCACAGGCTGGGAGAACGTTGAGCCTCCCTCAGAGTGTATATAAAGCGTCCCGCCCTGAGCCGATGAGCTTACGCCCTCGGGGAGAGCCACATTTCCGGTATTATAGCCGACTGTTATCTCTGAAATATTGTCAAGAGCGCCGGAAGGGAAAGTTATCACCGCTCCGTCAAGCGCCGTGTCTGTTCCGCTTATGGTGACAGTTCCGCCGTTTTCACCTATTGACGCAGTTTCAAGAACAACATCACTGCCCGGCGTAAAGACCGCTTCGCCTTCAGGCAGATCATCCCCGCTGCTGTCACCGCTGGTTCCGCCGCCGCTGCCGCCGCCGCATGCATACAAAATCGTGAACATGAGTCCGATAAGTAAAAGTTTCAAGAGTCTCATAGCCTGACCTCCGCTCTTGTTATTGGATCGTATTTCAATTATACACCCGTTTGACGCAATGCAACCGAATCTGAAAATATTTATCCCCGACTCGCATCTGACCTCGTATATATAGCATTGATAAATATATGTTATTTACAATATGACGACTTCATGCGGAAAAAAGATATGAACATAGGACGATATCGGCGTAAGTTTATGCTGTTTTGTGAATTTTAAGAGAGCTACGCTCAGCCGGAAAAAAACCTGCCCGTCCTTCTGCGGTTAAGGCACGGGCAGGAATATGGAGGGAAGACCCTGTCTGTTGTTATATTGTGGAAGCGGTAAATTTTTTAAGTGCTTTTCCGACCGCTTTATAAAATGAAGTTTCGGCATTTTCAGCTACAGCATCCGCGAATTTTGACGCAAACGGGAGGAAATATGCCGTTTCGAACATTTTTCTCAGCTCCGTCAATATACCTGCATCCTCTTTATTTTTCTCTATTTCTGCATTTCTTAGGCGCACTCCGAGCAGATGCATAAACTCAAGCTCTATTGCGATGTGATCCGCCGGTTCGTGCATTTCCTCTTCAACCTGAAGTCCGGCGGCTTCGTAAACAGCCGCGACATCCATTGTTGTTTTCCCCATAATCTGCCTGTCCTTTTCAAGATAAACAGAACCGTAAGGCGGGCAGGGCAGTTCGAAAGGGCCTATGAAAAGCCTTGCGAAATCCAACTCAAGAGCCTCTTCCGAAGTTTCGGCAAAAGCCGTCTTCAGTTCCTCGGCCTCTTTATTTATTCCAAGCGAATCCAGCCCGAAGACTAAAGATTCGATTATTGTCTTTTCTTCCAGTATTGTTTCTTTGGGCGGATAAAAACACAATGCAAAAAGCCTGTAAATTTCAGTTTCTATCACTGCCGTTTCGGGGAATTTCGTTTCCATATTCACTCCGTTGTGAAAAAAATAAACTCAAATAATGGCGGAGAGGCAAACGCCCCTCCGCCGCCGGTTTTCAAAGTGCAGCAGGCGCGCTACACCTTAAACTTTCTTATGTAGTAAACATTAGGTTTGGTCCCTTCCTCGGGTTTAAGCACCATGGAGGGATATTTAGCAAGAAGTTTGCTTACTTCGCTGTTCGGATCGTCCTTATCACCCACAACCCTTGCTCCTGACGGGCAGGATTTCACGCACCATGGTTTTTCGTTGACCATCAGCCTGTGGTGGCAGAGGTAGCATTTTTCGGTAACGCCTGCTCTGCGCACAGCCTCGTACTCAGGGTGAGAGTAATTTGTTTTATAAGGAGGAAGCCCGCCTGTTTTCTTTGCGGTTTCAGCACCGCTTGCAGTTGCTCCGGGAATCACCGCAGCTTTAGAAGTGTATGCCGAATGCACATCCTCGCCGTCAAAGTTAAAGCTGATTACGCTGTATTCGGCTTTTTCCGCCGCCACATCCTCCGCGCTGTAAGGACATGCTATCTGGCATGAGCGGCAGCCGATGCAGCGCTCATCATTGTGCATAGTTATGCCTTCGGGCGTTTTGAACATAGCCTTTGGCGTCACAGGGCACGCTTCAACACATGCGGCATTTGAGCAGTGGTTACAGAGAACAGGGATGGCTGCAAAGCTCACATCGGGAAATCTGCCTTCCATCTTGATCATAAAATCAGCCCAGTTGAAGGTCTGTCCGTTTTTTCTGTCGGGTGTGTTGTTTTCAGTTTTGCAGGCTATTCCGCAAGCCCCGCACCCAACGCATTTCTGAAGATCTATTACCATACAGTATTGAGCCATTTTTTACCTCCTTACGCCTTCTCGATTTTGACGCCGCAAAGACCGCCGTTTCTTGCTGTCGATCCGGTGAGCCTGTCGTAGTCGGCGGGGATAAGCTCATTGTTGTTAAACGTGTAGGCCTCTTTGCCGAACCTTTTTGAAGCAACCTTTCCGTATGCCCAGTGACCCTGTCCGTAAGCTTTTGCCACTGTTCCGGGGCGTATTCCCTCCCAGTAGCGTACTTTCGTCATGAATGTGCCTGCCACGGAAGATATTTTCGCCATTCCGCCGTCAGCTATGCCGAGTTTCTGCGCGTCTGCGGGGTTCATTTTGAGAACGTCCTCCCAGCTTGCATCACCTGCATCAACCTTCTTAAATTCCATGTACCACGTACAGTTAGCGCTTCTTCCTTCTCTGTTCAGCCTTGATTTGTGGTCAATGAACGTGAAGGGATATTCCTCTCTGCTGCCGTAGCGGAAGGGAGATTCATAGTGAGGCACAAATGCTTTTTCGCCTCTGGCCTCGTAGTTGCAGGCCTCAAGAACCTTATCCACATCAACTTTGTTGTTTGCTGCGTGTTCATTGAGCGCTTTTTTAAGCGTTTCACTGTAGAACTCAAATTTCTGAGTCGCGGTTTTGTATTTGCCCCAGCGCCCTTTAAATTTATAGGGAGCGGAGTTCCACACGCCGACCTCTTTGAATTTTTCCCATGAGCCGATAACATCGCCGAGTGCGGGGTCTGTGTTTGACCATGCAGGGTGGGTGTAGTATTTAACCGCATTTACGGCAAATTCTTTCTCGTTTTCGGGAAGCTTGCCTGTTTCAACATCCTTGAACTCATTGGTGTAGAACTCAAGAAGCTTTGTAAAACCTCTTTCGGCAAATTTTTTCGCCAGAAGATAAGGAATTTCGGTTTCATCATCTTTGCAGTC
Source organism: Deferribacterales bacterium (assembly GCA_050253335.1). Classification (GTDB taxonomy): domain Bacteria; phylum Chrysiogenota; class Deferribacteres; order Deferribacterales; family Geovibrionaceae; genus Geovibrio. The sequence continues at coordinate 33,860 of JBFWJG010000003.1, forward strand.
CCACACAGGCTTAATAACAGGCTGAAGTATGGTGCTGAAGCTGAACTGACCGCCCTTGTTTTTCAGATATGCCCATTTTTCCGTTGCGGACTGGGTAGCGGGCAGAACTATGTCTGCAAACATAGTCAGTTCTGAAGCATGGGTTGTAAGGTGGACGTAGAATATTTCGTTTTCTGCAAACATCTTCTCCCATCTCTGGGCACCGGTGCCTGAGAAGGGGAAGTTGTTCATGTAGCCGAGACCCATTTTTATGTCGTAGGGTTTTTTCGCCATAATGGCGTCCGGCAGGTTGTTTGTTATAACTCCGGAGCCGGGCTTGCCGCTTGCCATTGCGGGGAAAGCGAGTGTGCCCCTCTGGTCTATCTTTTTATTCTTTTTCTTAGCTGTTTCATCAAGATAGGGATCAAGCTTCTGGAGGCCGTTGCCGAGAATTTTGGCTCCTGCCATGTGCCCGCCTATGTTGTCGCTGCTGCCCATTAGTCCGCTGAGAGCGTGAACAGCCATAGCGGCGTAAGTTCCCCTGACATGCATGGCGGCGCCCGGCCCGAGCCATACAACAACATTAGGAGCGGCCTTTGCCATATCCCTTGCCGTCTGGTATATCTGCGATGCGGGAATACCGCAAAGCTTCTCAGCCCATTCGGGAGTTTTATCCTTGAGCTCTATGTTCCACCACTTAACAATACCGTTGGTCTGGATCTCCTTAAATGTGTCTTCCGCTACCGTTTCCCCTTTTTTAAAGCGGTTCATGCCGTCAGTAAAGTCGCCCACATAATCTTTGTACCAGAGCCCTTCAGTGAGTATAACGTGAGCCATAGCCACTGCAAGAGCTCCGTCTTCACCGGGAAGAACAGGAAGCCAGTCATGAGCTTTTGCGGATGAGGCGTTCATTTTGGGGTCAACAACCACAACTCTGGCTCGATCCAGCACTTCACCGAACTTTTTGATGGTATATGGAACCTGGCGGTTTGAGCTGAGAGGATCAAGACCCCAGATAAGCATGAACTTGGTATTGAGCATATCATAATCACGGTAGTCCCAGAGACCCTCAGTGAAAAATGCGCCTGATTTTTCAGCCTCGGCACAGAGAGCAGAGTGGCTTATGTTGTTTGGAGAACCGTAGATCTTTGTCATCGCATCATAAAGCAGAACGTTCATGTGCGTGTAGCGGCCGCGGTTAAGCATATATTTATGAGCTTCACCGTTGTTGCGGAGCTCCATCATTTTATCCGCAATGGTGTTAAGAGCCTCGTCCCATGAGATGGGAACAAATTTGGGGTCAACGCCTCTGCCTTTTTTGGGGTTAGTCCTCTTCATGGGCACTTTAACCCTGTCGGGGTCATAGACCTGCTGAAGAATGAGGTGTGCTCTGGGGCAGCATGTCCCTTCGTTTGATTTACTGTTGGGGTTGCCGCGTACCTTTACGGCTCTTCCGTCCTGAACAAAAATCTGTATAGGGTCCCATGTGGTACAGCCCTGACAGGATGTGGAAATCCATTTGCCGGGAGCCTCGCCTATCTTCTTTTCGCCTTTTGCCGGGGCAAGGGCGTTGCCGGAAACACCGCAGCCCACCGCGGCAACTGCACCTGCGGCGGCGGAAGCTTTAATAAAATTCCTTCTGCTTATACGCATCCGTTCCTCCTTAGTTAAACTGAACTAAATCGTTTAATGCAAAACGGATGCCATGAATTTTATGCATAAAGCACTGATAAAACAGATTAATTAGACGAGGCTAAGTATACTTAATATACAACCTCGTATAGAAACTATACAAATAAATGTTAAATACTTATGCCGTATTTTTTCATTTTCGCATTCAGAGTCACTCTGGTTATTCCAAGCTCCTCGGCGGTGTGCGAAAGGTGGTTCGAGTTTTTCAGCAGACTTTTCTCTATAAGGGTTTTCTCAAGCTCCTCCACGCTTCTGTTAAGAGTATCCGACGGAAATTTAGCAAAAAAATATTCCCACAGAACTGTTGCGGAGTTCACGGACTTTTCAGCCGTATGCTCCGCAAGCTGTATATCGGACTCAGTTATCCTGTTTGAAGAAGAGAGTATCACGGCTTTTTTGATAACATTCTGCATCTCCCTTATATTTCCCGGCCAGGGGTAGCTTCTGAATATATCAACTACCTCCCTGTCTATGCAGCAGATGCTTTTACCGGCCTCACGGGCGTATTTCGCAGTGAAGAATACGGCAAGCGGAGGGATGTCATCTGTTCTTTCCCTCAGAGGCGGAAGCTTGATGTCGACAACATTCAGCCGGTAAAACAGATCAGTGCGGAATTCCCCTGCGCCAATGAGTTCCGCTATGTTCCTGTTTGTGGCGGAAACAATGCGCACGTCAACATGAACAGGCTTGTTGGAACCGAGCTTCTCAATTGTGCCGTTCTGGAGCACTCTCAGCATTTTAGACTGAAGTTCAACAGGCAGTTCACCTATCTCGTCCAGAAAAAGGGTTCCGGTGTGGGCAGCTTCAAACTTCCCTATTCTGTCCTGATGGGCTCCGGTGAAGGCTCCTTTGACATAGCCGAAAAGCTCGCTCTCAAGCAGTTCACGGGGGATAGCCGCGCAGTTTATCACCACAAAAGGCTTGTCCCTGCGGTGGCTCCGTTCGTGAACAAGACCTGCTATCAGTTCTTTGCCTGTTCCGCTTTCTCCGGTTATGAAAACAGGGGTGTTCGAGTTTGCGACTGTGGCAATGAGCTTAAAAACATCACGGATCTTGCGTGACGAACCCACAAAGGCAGAGCCTTTTTCATCGGTCTCCTCCACAGCGAGCGCGTCCTCCCCGCAGGAAATCTTCTCAGGGCGGGCATACTTCTCAATGCAGACGGTAAGCTCCTCATAATCAACCGGTTTCACAAGAAAGTCCGCCGCTCCCAGCTTAAACGAGTCAAGCACCGTATCGCTTGTGCCGAAGGCTGTCAGCATGACCACGGGTACAGATGGCGAAATTTCCTTTATTTTTTCCAGAACCTCAAGACCGTTCTCCGAGCCCAGCCTGTAGTCCAGCAGAATAAGGCTGAAGTTCTCCCCGCCGAGATGACTGAAAGCCTCGTCTGAACCGGAGGCGGTGCTGACTGAATATCTTCCGGAAAGAACCCGTTTCATGCCGTAGCAGAGGGATGTATCATCGTCAATTATCAGTATTTTTTTCATAATCCTTCACTTTTATAATGAATTTTGCTCCGCTGGAATAAGACTTGTCCAGTTCAATTCCGCCGCCCAGAATCTCCAGAATCATCTCCGTGTATGTCAGCCCCAGACCTGTTCCGGTCGCCTTGGATGTGTAAAACGGCATAAAAATTTTGGACTGTTTCTCCGGCGGGATTCCGCAGCCGTTGTCGGAAATCTCAAACACCACTAACCCGTTTTCACTCCTGAAACCGAAGCTGACTTTTGTTGCCCCCGCCTCTGCGGAGTTGTGCACCATGCTGATCAGTACCTGATACAGCTTTTCCGGATCGCTGACAAAGCTTATGTTCTGCCCTGCCTGAACCGATGCCGAGAGATTATCTTTAAACCTGCTTTTGACATACTGCACAAGATAGGCTGTCACCGCATGGGCGGATGTTTCCTCAAACCTGATCTCCATGGGGCGGGACAGACTGAGAAAGTCGTTAAGGGTCGCCACTATCCTGTCCGACTCTTTACGCATAACTGCCAGATCCTCTGCCGACTGAGGATCGGAATGATTTTCCTTCAGACTCATGGAGAGCAGATTTATTGTCATGATCGGATTTTTGAGCTCATGGGCGAGCCCAGCCGCCATAGTGCCCACGGTCGCAAGCCTTTCACTCCTTTTAAGCTGTTCGCTTTGAAGGTAAATCTCGTTCAGCGCATCCTTGAGCGTGCGTGACATGTTTCCCAGAGTTTCCGCAAGCGCCTTTATCTCTGTTGTCGCGTATTTATCGGTTTCGATCTTTTCCGGCAGGTTGTCGAGGGTGAATTTGTTTATTTCATCCGAAAGAGACTGGAGAGGTTTGGTAATGAAAACGGATATTTTCGTGGCAAAAACAAGACCGATTCCCAGAAGAATCAGGAAAAAAAAGCAGGTTTCCACAAACTGAAGCGCAACTGCGCTGTTCACATAAGCGCTGTTCAGAACGTACACCACTTCGCCGATCACTTCGTTTTTCGCAAGCACCTTATACTCAAAATACCACCCCTCACGCATGGATTCATCCCATACGCCCTGTGTGAGAGCATCCACCACAAGGTGTCCGCCGCTGTCGAAAAGATAGACATTTTTTATGAATTCATGGGCATCCGTGGAGGCTTTCAGAAGTGAATACATATCATATATGTTGTCGTAAAGCATCGCTTCTGAGATATACGATTCGATAACCTTGTGCTGGCTCGCCAGTGTGTTTTCAGCGCCTCTTCGTATGAACTGATACTGGAAGGAGGTCACCACGGCAAGTTCAAGTACCATAGCCGAAATCCCCAGGAAAACTATCAGCAGGAGAACCCGGTTTCTGAATGAATCGGGAATAAACCTAGCGGGAATGCGCATCTAGGAACTTCTTCATTTCTATCATGCTGTCGAGGCTGTGGCTGTCCGGCGGAATCAGCCTGTCAACAAGAATACCGCCGAGGATTTTCCGTCCGTCATCATCCTTGTGCATGTTTGTCAGGGCATTCTGCATTTTTTTAAAAAGCTTTTCGGACACTTTGCCGGAAGCTACTATCGGAGGAGCGAGAAACTCAGGGGAAACATCGATTATACGGATGTTCGCAACCTTTTCGGGATACTTTTCCCTGAAGTATTCGAATATCAGACTGTCAACCGCCGCACCCGCAACCACACCGCTGTTCACAAGAAATATGGATTTGTCGTGGTTGCCTGTGTAATAAACCTTGGAAAAATAACGTTCAGGTGTTTTTCCCGTATTTTTGGTAACAAGGTAGGTTGGATAAAGCGCCCCGCTGTTTGACAGGCTGTCTGTGAAGGCGAATGTCTGCCCTTTGAGTTCATCAACCGACTTTATTCCGGACTTTTCTGAAACTATTACATAGGAATTGTAAGAGGATTTGCCCCTGACAACAGGAATGGCAAGAACCTTATAGTCTTTTTCATTCAGGTCAAGAAGAGCGCCGGTGCAGACAGTGGCCACATCCACCTCGCCTTCCCTTATCATTGTGTTCATTTTGGCGTAGCTGTCCTTCTGAAAGAAAGCAACCTTCATACTAAGCTTTTTACCGAGATAATCGCTGAGAGCGCTGTACTGGCTGTAGCTTTCCCCGGGGGAAATAACCGAAGCTACGCCGAAGCGTATGGTATCTTTCTCAAGCGCATGACCGGAAGAGGACAGAAATATCGATAAACAGAAAAGTAATAAAAGACTAAAAGTGTTCTTCATCAGTTTTTCTCCTACTCTGGGTATTGGAGGTAAAAACATTTAAGATGTATGGAGGCTCCAGACTCATTATGATATGCATAAAAATAAGAGAATTGAAAGAATAAATTAATCTGATAATTCTGCAGCCGGAAACAATATTCCGGCTGCACAAGCCTCTCATGCTGTTTTAAGCCAATCCTCAAGCTTTGCTCTTATCATATCCCTTACTTCTCTCGCAGCCTGAAGCTTCTCATCATGTCCGCCTTCCGCCGCGGATGGATCGGGGAATGTCCAGTGAATCCTTCTGACTTCCACGCCGGGGAAAAGCGGGCACTTTTCCGCGGCTTCCGCGTCGCAGACAGTGATGATATAGCTGAATACCTTGCCCGCCTTGAAAAAATCGAAAACACTGTCCACACTGTTTCCTGAAATATCAATACCTGCTTCCTTCATAGCCTCCACCGCAAACGGGTTAAGCGTTCCCGGGGTCAGTCCGGCACTTTCCGCTGTAAATCTGTCAGGGGCGATACTGTTGAGCAGGGCTTCCGCCATCTGGCTCCTTGCACTGTTATGCACGCATACAAAAAGAACTTTTCTTCTGGACATGATTCCTCCGAAATCTGACTTATTTTTGACTTGCATTTCCGCTGCTTCATTTCTATAAATATAGAAATAAGAAATTCTCATGAAGAATACAAATAAATGTCAGAAGTTTCGGAGGCAGCATGAGCCAAAGCGGTAAAGATGGAATAAGAGCAGCAGTGAGAAATAATTACAGAAAATTCGCCGTAGCGGAGCCGGCCGGATGCGGATGCGAAACTGAATCATGCTGCGGCAGCGGAAAAGCAGCGGACGCAGAATCAATTTCCGTTGTACTCGGCTACTCCGCCGAGGAGCTGGCATCCATCCCGAAAAGCGCCAATCTCGGTCTGGGCTGCGGCAACCCCATAGCAGAGGCGGAGCTTAAAATCGGGGAAACCGTTCTGGATCTCGGCAGCGGCGGCGGGATTGACTGCTTCCTCGCCTCCAGAGCAGTGGGCGCGGACGGACAGGTGATAGGCGTGGACATGACACCTGAAATGATAAGCAAGGCACGCAAAACCGCCGAAGAGAGCGGATTCGGCAATGTTGATTTCCGTCTGGGCGAGATTGAAAACCTCCCCGCAGGAGACTCCACAGTTGATGTGATAATCTCCAACTGCGTAATAAACCTCTCCCCTGATAAGGAAAAAGTGTTCAGGGAATGCTTCCGTGTTCTGAAAAAAGGCGGAAGAATCGCCGTTTCGGACATAGTGGCAACTGCCGAACTGCCTGATGAGGTTAAAAATAATCTTGCGATGTACACAGGCTGCATGGCAGGGGCATCACACATCAAAACACTTGAGGAAATGATGCTCAGAAGCGGTTTCAGCGAAGTAAGCATAACGCCTAAGGATGAAAGCCGTGAGTTTATCTCTGAGTGGTCACCGGGGAGCAGCATTGAAGACTATGTGGTATCCGCAGTGATTAAAGCCGTTAAACAATAAGGAGAAACAGATGAACAACGTAAACTGCGCCGATGAACGCAGAATGACAAGCATATTTGAAAAATACCTTACCCTCTGGGTCGCTCTCTGCATAATCGGCGGCATAGCCCTCGGGAAGATCGCCCCGAATCTGGCAAAAACTCTGGACGGGATGTCGATCAATGTTAACGGCACTCCGGTGGTGTCACTGCCTATCGCTGTCTGCCTTTTCTTCATGATGTATCCCATAATGGTTAAGATAGACTTTGAAAAGGTAGTCAGAGCGGGCAGAAGCGGCAGACCGGTGTTTCTCACCCTTTTCATAAACTGGTGCGTCAAACCCTTCACAATGTACGCAATAGCCCTTGTGTTTCTCGGCTTTCTGTTCAGGGGGTTCATAGGTGCTGAGGCGGTGGATCTGGTTAAAATGCCATTCGGGCTTGATCTTCCAGTGGGAAGTGTTCACGGCGCGGGCACTGTGGTTCTTGCTGACGGAGTAAAAATGCTTGAGATACCCCTCTGGCGGAGCTATTTCGCGGGGTGCATCCTTCTGGGCATCGCCCCCTGCACGGCTATGGTTCTGGTGTGGGGATACCTTTCAAGGGGAAATGACGGGCTCACTCTTGTGATGGTGGCGATAAATTCTCTCACAATGCTTGTGCTTTACGGAGTTCTCGGCGGGTTCCTCCTCGGCGTGGGCAAGCTTCCCGTTCCGTGGCAGGCGCTTCTGCTTTCAGTCGGTGTTTATGTGGCACTGCCTCTTGTCGCCGGCTATTTCTCCAGAAAGCTTATAATCAGCGCAAAAGGCGAGGAATGGTTCAGGGAAAAGTTTCTACACCTGCTCACTCCTGTAACAATAGGCGCACTTCTTCTCACCCTTGTTCTGCTTTTCAGCTTCAAGGGGGAGGTAATACTCGCCAACCCTCTGACGATTCTGTGGATTTCGGTTCCGCTGTTCATTCAGACAGTTTTTATCTTCGCCATTGGCTACGCCGGAGCGAAGATACTCAGGCTTAAATATGAAGATGCGGCTCCGGCCGCGATGATAGGCGCATCAAACCATTTCGAGGTTGCAATCGCCACTGCGGTGATGCTGTTCGGGCTCTCTTCCGGCGCGGCTCTTGCCACTGTTGTCGGGGTGCTTATCGAGGTTCCGGTTATGCTTATGCTGGTCGGCATATGCAAACGGACTGAAAAATGGTTTGAAACAGCCTGACAACATCCTCTGCCCCGCATTCTGCGGGGCGTTTTATATATCATCCGTCAGTCCGCTCAGCTTACGGAATATTATTTCTTCATCGGTTCATCCGCAATCCGCTTATATATAAAACACGGTTTTTCCAGTTTTAAAAACAGCTCAGATTTTTATTATGAAATTAAAGCAGTTTTTGACAGAAAAAATGAATGGTTCGTCATTATAAATTGTCATAATAATCACTATAGCAGAAATAAAACACGATACCACGGAGGCAGGCGGCTGAGATAAATAAACCTGTTGAAATTACAGGGAAAAAAGCACTAAATTTGATTGTGACTAATAACCGGGGTGACTGATGAGTAAAATCTTAGATAAAAAACTGCTCTCAAGGGATGTGGTGCGGATGAAGCTTCATGCACCGGAAATAGCCGCCGAAAGACAGGCGGGACAGTTCATAATAGTGCAGGCCGATTCCGATTTCAGTGAGCGCATTCCCCTCACCATAGCTGACGCTGATGCGGAAGAAGGAAGCATTACCATAATATTTCAGATTGTCGGCAAGTCCACTCTCAAGCTTGCTCAGAAAAATGCCGGAGACCATGTCGAAAACCTGCTGGGGCCTCTGGGCAAGCCGACGCACATAGAAAAGGTCGGCACGGTTGTCTGTGTCGGCGGGGGAATAGGCGTTGCGCCGCTCCACCCCATTGCTCAGGCGATGAAAAAAGCGGGGAACAGAGTGATCACCATTATCGGCGCGCGGAACAAAGAACTGCTCATCCTTGAAGACGAGATGCGCGCCATAGCCGATGAATTCATAGTCTGTACTGATGACGGCTCATACGGCCGCAAGTGTCTTGTGACCCAGCCTCTCAGAGAGATATGCGAAAAAGGCGGCGTTGACCTTGCCGTGGCCATAGGCCCTGCGGTCATGATGAAATTCTGCGCCGAGACCACCCGCCCCTTCGGCGTGCTCACATACGCATCCCTCAACACAATCATGGTGGACGGCACAGGCATGTGCGGCGGATGCAGGGTAACTGTCGGCAATGAAACCAAGTTCGTCTGTGTTGACGGGCCCGAATTCGACGCCCATCTGGTGGACTTTGACAACATGATGCTGCGTCTGCGCTCCTACAAACCGCAGGAACAGGACGCAAACCACGAATGCCGCCTTCAGACCGCCATAGATGAACTTTCGAGGTGACATATGTCATACATTCCCGCTGACACTTTAAGAAAAGAAGCTGAAAAACTCGTAAATGAAATAGATTTCCCGAACCTTAAACCCAAGGACAGGCTGAAAATCCCCATGCAGGAGATGCCCGCTCAGGAGCCGAAAGCCCGCGCGAAGAACATTCAGGAAGTGGCAATAGGCTATTTTGAGGAGCAGGTAAAGCTTGAGGCGGAGCGCTGTCTGCAATGCAGAAACGCCCCCTGCATAAAAGGCTGCCCTGTTGCGATAGATATTCCCGGCTTTATCAAAGCGGCGGCGGAAGGGGACTATCAGAAATCGGTAAACATTATAAAACAGTCCAGTATGCTCCCCGCCATATGCGGAAGGGTCTGCCCTCAGGAAACACAGTGCATGGCGGAATGCACCGTGGGAAAATCCCTGAAAGATATGGACAAATCAGTCGCCATCGGCCGTATTGAGCGCTTCGTGGCGGACTGGGAAAGGGCAAAGGGAAAAATGTCCGTACCTGAAATTGCCCCGTCCACCGGAAAAAAGGTAGGTATAGTCGGCTCCGGACCCGCAGGGCTGACTGCGGCGGCGGACGTTCGCAAGGCAGGGCACGAAGTGGTGCTTTTTGAGGCCTTCCACAAGCTGGGCGGCGTTATGATATACGGCATACCAGAGTTCCGTCTGCCGAAGGAAATACTTGATAAAGAGATAGATAACCTTCTCTCCATGGGTGTCCGGATCAAAAAGAACTTCCTTGTGGGCAGAACAAGAAAGGTTAAGGATTTAATAGAGAAAGACGGCTTTGATGCCCTTTTCATCGGAACAGGCGCAGGCCTGCCCAATTTTATGAACATAGAGGGTGAAAACCTTGTGGGTGTTTCCTCCGCGAACGAGTTTCTCACAAGGGCAAACCTTATGAAGGCATACAGCCCCGATAAGGCGGACACGCCCATCTTCACCGGAAAAAGAACAGCGGTCATAGGCGGCGGCAACGTGGCTATGGACGCAGCCAGAATGGCTCTGCGTGTGGGTGCGGAAGAGGTTTACGTAATCTACAGACGTACCGAAAAAGAGATGCCCGCCCGCCGTGAGGAGGTCGCCCACGCCAAGGAAGAAGGGATAATATTCAACTTTCTTTCAAACCCCGTCCGCATCATCGGCGATGAAACAGGGAAGGTAAAAGCCGTTGAGTGCCTGAGATATGAACTTGGCGAGCCGGATGATTCCGGAAGAAGAAAACCTGTCGCTGTCAAGGGAAGCGAATTCATCCTTGAGATGGATTCCGTGATAATGGCTCTCGGCAACTCATCCAACCCGCTTATAAGCCAGACCGCGCCGGAGATAGGGGTGAACAGGTGGGGCAACATCACTGTGGATGAAGACGGCAAAACCTCCATGGAGAGGGTTTACGCAGGCGGGGACATAGTTCTCGGCGCGGCTACTGTCATCCTTGCCATGGGCGAAGGGAGACGCGCCGCCGCCTCAATAAACAGGCTTCTTGCAGAAAAATAGTTCTCAGTTCCCCTGCCGCTATATTTTAGGCGGGGGACTTTTTCTGTTTCTCATGTACAATTAGTTACAATTTGTTTCTCCACAGCAACCTCATTTTTTACTTTATAATTATATTGGGTTTCAGGAGGAAGCTATGAAGCCCGGTGATATTCTCTTGTTTGTTACAACAGTTATTTTCATAGCGGTTATGACTGTTGCACTGATTTCAGTCTTTTATTGAGAGGAACTGTATGCAGACAAAATTAATGATTATAGATGACGACCTCAAGCTGATTAAAATGCTCAATAAATATCTCTCTGAATATTCGTTTATCATTGATTCATTCGATAATCCTGAAACTGCTCTTGAAAAGTTTCAGGAATGCTCCCCGAATCTCGTAATTCTGGATATAATGATGCCTAAAATAAACGGTTTTGAGCTTTGCAAGCGCATAAGAAAATTCTCTAATGTCCCCATAATAATGCTGAGCGCGCGTAGAGAGGTGGAGGACAGGATAGTCGGGCTTGAAATAGGCGCTGATGATTATCTGCCCAAGCCATTTGAACCCAGAGAGCTGGTGGCGAGGATTCAGGCGGTGATAAAACGAAGAGAACCGATGCCAGCAGGAGAAAGAAAAACCCCGCAGTACAGCTTCGGAAGACTCATCGTTGAGCCGTCTAAATATACCGCAACGCTTGACGGCGTCAGACTGGATCTTACAACAAGCGAATTCGGTGTTTTGTATCTTTTTGTCAGAAATCCCTTCGTCACGCTGGACAGAGATAAAATACTCAACGAACTCAAAGGAATAGACTGTGACGCCTTTAACCGCACAGTGGATGTAACGGTGAGTCGCCTCCGAAATAAACTCAAAGATGATCCTAAAGAACCTCAATATATAAAAACAGTATGGGGAACGGGCTACATGTTCATAGGAACAAACAACCATGATTAAAAAGCTTCTCAGTTCAGTTTTTACCAAGCTTTTGTTCATTGTTATCTGCTCTGCTGTGTTGCTTAATATAATTCTATTCGGAATCTTCACCCATTATGTGGAAAACTCGGAAACGAGCCTCAACAGACACAGAGTTATTTATATCCGGTTTCTTCGTGATGAAATAGGTTATCCGCCTGACATGAAGAAGGCAGAAGCTTTGTCCGCAAAAACAGGAGTAACAGTGATCTACTCATCATTGAAGGAAAGCTGGATAACAGGAAGAACAGAAGGAAGATTCCCTGAGAATAAACTGCACTACAGAAAAATCGATGAAAACCTCACCCTAGGGACACTTCACGGGTATCATTCCGCTGAAATTACAGAAGGCGATTCGAGTATTAAGTTTAGATTCTGGCCAATGACCGGAGAGATGGAGCGCCTCAGAATGTACGGGTGGTTCATGATCGGAGCAGTCTCGCTGCTTATGGGAGCAGTATACATGCTTATAAGGCATACCCTAAACCCCATCAACTCTCTCTCCGCAGCAATAGCAGAGGTTAAGAAGGAAAACTATGACTATAAAATAAACAGGTGCGGCAGCGATGAGTTGGCACACCTCTGCAATATGTTTGACTCCCTGACATCTGAAATTTCCCGCTCAATCAAATATAAAAATAAACTGCTTACAGGCATAAGCCACGAATTGCGCACTCCTCTGACAAGCCTACGCATCGCCGCTGAAATGGTTAAGGATGAATTCCTGCGTAAAGACATGACTGACGATATAAAACAGATGGACACACTGATAGATTATCTCATGGAAGGAGCGAGAATAAAGTACGGGGCACTAAAGAAGAAGTATACTGATATTAATAAACTGACCGGTGAAATATGTAATCCATATAAAGAAAAAAACGGAAGAGTTGTTTTTGTTCCGCACCCTTATCCCATTGAACTGAACGTTGACACGAAAGCTGTTGAGCACGCCGTCAGAAACCTTATAGACAACGCTCTAAAATATTCTGAAGAAAACTGCGAGCCTGTTACGGTGGAAAGCGGAGTAATGAACGGGTTCACCTTTATAAAAGTCACAGATAAAGGAATAGGCATACCTGAAGATGAACTTAAATTCATAACCGAACCCTTTTACAGAACAGACATCTCCAGAAACAAAAAAACAGGAGGCTACGGTATCGGGCTTGACATATGCAAACAGATAGCCGAGGCACACGGCGGAAAGCTTGAGATCAAGAGCGTCCTGTATAAAGAAACAGAGGCCTGCCTTTATTTTCCGGTCGAACAGTAAGAAAATACACTTTGTTACAAATCTAGATAAATCTGAAAAGCATTCCTCAACCTGAATCATTATTGTAATAAAAACAGAGAGGAGGCCGATTATGGATAAAGAAAAAGTTATAGAGGCATTTAAGCTTACATGGGAAGAGTACCCCAGTCCTGTTATGCTTCTGAGCAGAAAGCACGATATACTGGCTCTGAATAAGGCCGGCGAGCAGAACGGAATACCGACAGGAATAAAATGCCACAGTCTGGGAGATTCATCTTCTCATGCAAAATACTGCAAAGCAGCAGCAGCTCTCAAATCACGAAAGGCAGTGAGACACGTTTGTTATATTGAAGAAAGAGGAATTGTTTATGACGGCTTCTGGCTCCCTGTAGGGGAAGATTTCCTAATCCATTTCGGCAATGACATAACTGAATACGCCAAAGAAGAGATGTTAACAAAACCAGCCGAATAAACTTAAAAAGCCGCTCCGGCAAGAACCGGAGCTGCTTCATGTATTCTTTAAGCGGCGGCAACCTGTGCCGTGCATCATCTCCTTTCAAAGTTTTTTTGAACGGCGCCGCCGCTTATGAGCAGGTTATAATTAAAGTATAAGGCATAGTCCTGAGTCCGCAACTCAAAGTTCGCAATATCCGCAAAAAATTATCTACTGAGATACAAACTCATTGATGAAACAATATAAAAAAACCCGCCTTTTCAGGCGGGCTGTGTGTTTTTTCAATATATTGCCCTGATCAGCGTTACTGGATGTTTGCAGTGAGGTCGGTCTCCCCGATGATGAATTTCATGGGGTTAACCTGAACGCCGTTAACCAGAACTTCGTAATGAAGGTGAGGGCCGGTGCTTCTGCCTGTGTTGCCCACTTCGGCTATCACCTGCCCTTTCTCAACGTTATCGCCTTCTTTAAGGAAAAGCTTGTTGCAGTGGGCATATCTGGTAACGTAGCCGAAGCCGTGGTCTATTGTGATCACGTTGCCGTAGCCCGCTTTTCTTCCGGAGAAGATAACAACGCCCTTGGCTGCCGATCTGATGGGGGTACCAACTTTGTTTGCGATATCAAGCCCTTCGTGGAAAACCCGTCTTCCCGTAAAGGGGGATATGCGGTAGCCGAAGCTGCTTGAGATCCAGCCTTTTGTGGGCCATATGGAGGGTGTGGAGCTCATTATCAGCCTGTGCTCCTCAAGGAAGTCGGAAAGCTCCGAAAGGCTCGCCGCCCTCTTTTCAAGCTCAAGGCCGAGGGTAACAAGGTTTTCGTTAAGTTCCTCAAAGAACTCCTTTTCCTTCCTCTCGCTCACTGCTGAGAGATCCTGAATAATGTCGACTTCTTTACCGCCGATGGCAAGCTGTTTCTGAGGAACAGGGCCGTTGGCATAGGTGGCAAGATTTCGAACTTTGTATTCCAGCTCGTCAACACTGGCGATCTTTTTCTCGATCTCCTCAAGCTGCATTGCGTAGCCTTCTATTTTTTCTTTAAGCTTTTCATTTTCCCGCTTGAAAACCAGCATATCGTGACGCTCGGAGTAAAGGCTGGTTAAAAAGAAAAAACCGGTAAATGAAACAACAGCGTAAAGCCCCACAAGCATTATAACCAGTTTTATCGCAGAGAGGCTCAGCTTCTTGGTCTTAACATCACCCAAACGGGATTCGTCAAATATCATAATGGTATAGCGTTTCTTCATCTTACCTCCGAACGCATAAGAGAGAATCAATCCATGTTTGTTTTACATAATAAATTTCTCTTTAGCAAGAATAACCTTTGTCAGCGCAGGTTTTCGAGAATCTCCATTACTGTTGAAATGCAGTCTTCCTTTTTAACAACAACAGTTTCCCCCGTTCTGCGCACAGTTACCTCAACATTCCCTTCAGCCAGAGACTTTTTGCCGATCGCAACACGGACGGGATAGCCCACAAGCTCGGCATCGGTGAATTTAACACCCGCCCTTTCGTCCCTGTCGTCATACATGACATCAAGGCCGAGGCCTGAAAGCTCTTTATAAATAGTGTCCGAAAGATCCGCCACTGCCTGCTCATTGGGGTTGAGGGAAACTATAACAACCTCAAATGGGGCAAGCTGAACAGGCCAGATAATCCCTTTTTCATCGTGGTTCTGCTCTATGGCGGCGGCGACAACCCTTGTCACCCCTATTCCGTAGCAGCCCATGATCATCGGGTTTCTTTTGCCTTCTTTGTCAAGATACACTGCGTTCATGCTTTCGGAATATTTCGTTCCGAGTTTGAAGATGTGCCCCACCTCGATTCCTCTGGTGAGAACATACTTTCCGCCGTCAACAGGGCAGATGTCCCCTTCGATGGCGTTTCTGAAATCGCCGAAGGTTTTGACCTCAAAGTCCCTGCTGAGGTTGGCGTTTATGATGTGCTGATCTTTTATGTTCGCACCCATGACAACGTTCTTCATGGCGCGCACGGCGTAATCGGCGTAGACTTCTATTTTAAGCCCTGCGGGGCCTATGAAGCCTGCGGGGGCTCCGCCTGTCTGCTCTGCTATGTCTTCATATGAGGCAAGCTCCGCCGAGGGAGCGCCGAAAAAGTTTTTGACCTTGGCAAGGTTGAGTTCGTGATCCCCTCTTACGAGGAAGCAGTAGAACCTGCCGTCAACATTGACAACCATAGCCTTGAGAATCTTCATAACTGGAACACCGAGGAAAGCGGCAAGCTCCTCCACTGTTCTGGTGTTGGGGGTTTCCTTCTCCTCTGCGGGGAGTATATCCTCTTTCCACTCCTCCCAGTTATCCGCGCATATTGCCTTTTCAAGGTTGGCGGAATAGCCGCCTTTGTCACTGCTGATTACGCTGTCTTCGCCTGTGTCGGCGAGAACCATGAACTCGTGCGAATATGAACCGCCTATGGCGCCGGAATCGGCCTCGACCATGGTGTATCTCAAGCCGCAGTCGTCGAATATGCGGCGGTATGCGTCACGCATTTTGCCGTAGCTGACATTTGCGCCCGCGTCATCCACATCAAAGGAGTAAGCATCCTTCATTATGAACTCTCTGCCGCGCATAAGGCCGAATCTGGGGCGGACTTCATCACGGAATTTTGTCTGAATCTGGTAGAGGTTTATGGGAAGCTGCTTGTATGAGGTGATGAAGCTTCTTACTATATCGGTAGTAACTTCCTCGTGGGTGGGGCCGAAGCAGAAGTTTCTGTCGTGCCTGTCCTTAATGCGGAGAAGCTCCTTGCCGTAATAGCTCCAGCGGCCTGATTCCTCCCACATTTCAGCGGGCTGGACAGCAGGCATGAGAATCTCTATAGCGCCTGAGGAGTCCATATTTTTTCTTATTATATTTTCAGCCTTGCGGATAGCCTTGAGTCCGAGGGGGAGGTAATCGTAAATCCCTGAAGCGAGTTTTTTGATCATCCCTGCCCTGAGCATTGCCTTATGGCTTACTACTTCCGCCTCTGCGGGTATTTCTCTGAGCGTGGGGATAAAGTATTTGGTTAATCTCATGCCGCCTCCGAAAATGATGGTTGAATATCCGAAAAAGGTTACAATTATTCGGTACATAAATCAACGGGTAGTTTTACCATAATTTCTTTGATCTGCCCATCCCGTTGGGCTATAGTGAATAACGCGCGGCGGGGGAATTTATGCAGGATAAACAGCTCGGACAGTTGCTTATAGAGATGGGCTACCTCACGGAGGAACAGCTCGGTGTAGCACTCAGCGTTCAGCGTGTCCACTCCGGAGTTCTGGGGGAGATACTCACATCCCTTGCGTTCGTCTCCTCCGCCGAAACCGCCTCCGCTGTGGCGAAACAGGCGGGCAGACCATTCACTGATATTTCAGGCATAAGGCCGGACAGCGATCTCCTGCGGATGTTTGATATTGAAACGCTGAAAAGCCTCTCCTTCATACCTTTTGACCGAAGCGGAGACACAGTCCGCATAGCCTCGGCAGATCCCTTTGACATACGCATAAGCGACATTGTCCGCAGGAAAACAGGCTTCAGGCCGGAAATCCATGTGGCGGACAGGGAAAGCATCCTCAGGAGCATTGAGATAAGCTTCTACCTCATAGAAAAGCCGGTGCGGGACGAAATATCCCGCCTTATTGTCCACGGCGCCGACACCCCTTCCCTTCTGGATAATATACTGCAATACGCCGTCACTGAGCGGGCAACGGACATCCACATCTCCCCGGAAGCCCTGGGAGCACACATCTTTTTCCGCACTGACGGCATAATGAGGCACTGCTTCTCCGTTCCCGCCGGTATCCACGCTTCGCTCATTTCACGGATTAAGATACTCTCCCATCTCGATATAGCGGAACAGCGCCTTCCGCAGGACGGCTCCATGACCGCCGAATTTTTCGGCGGGGAATATGACATACGAGTGTCGACCATACCCACCGCATACGGCGAAAATGCAGTGCTGAGACTTCTGGGCAAAAATCTCTCGATGTTCAGTCTGGAGAGTCTCGGCTTTGACGAATCAGTGAGAGGAAGGCTTGAGAAATGCTTCGCCAGACCCCACGGAATATTCCTCGTCACAGGCCCCACGGGTTCAGGAAAAACAACCACGCTTTACTCCGCACTGCGGAGGATTAACGCCCTTCAGCGGCGCATCCTCACTGTGGAAAACCCTATAGAATACAGGTTTCCCTTCATAAAACAGACTCAGGTGAACGAAAAGGCGGGCTACACATTCCCCTCCGCCATGAGGGCATTTCTCCGGCAGGATCCGGATGTCATACTCCTTGGGGAAATGCGGGATGAGGAAACAGCGGAAATCGCCATGCGCGCCGCCATCACAGGGCATTTGGTTCTCTCCACTATGCACACAAACGATGCGGTAACCGCCGTTCCGAGGCTTCTTGATCTCGGAATAAAGAATTATCTCATCGCCTCCGGCGTTTCGGGCATTATGGCTCAGAGGCTTGTGCGCAGGGTATGCCTCTTCTGCGCAGTGCGGAAGGAGGCTGACGCGGGCGACATTCTTTCATGCGGCATAGATCCTGAAACAGCGGCCAAGGGGAGCACAGACGGGAAAATTTTCCTGCCCGAACCTGAGGGATGCCCGCACTGCGGCGGCACTGGCTACACAGGCAGAACTGTGATCTCGGAATTTCTGGAAACCGATGAAGAGATTCAGGACATGATTATAAAAGGCGCAACACCCAACGAGATACATAAGGCCTCGCTGAAAAAGGGTATGCTGACAATGGCTGAGGACGGCTTCCTTAAAGCTGTAAAAGGGATAACCACCCTCAGCGAAATCCGCAGAGTGGCGCTGAAATGATCTTCTCAGTGTATGCGTTTGACCCGGCGGGGAAAAAGCAGCGCCTCACGGTCGAAGCTTCCGATGCGCAGGAGCTCACCGCATACCTCGCGCACTGCGGGCTTGAACCGCTGAAAATCAGTGAAGCTTCTTTTCTGACACGCCTCTTCCGCAGGAAGCACAGGGTTTCCCCTGCGGAGCTCACCGAGATTCTGGAGAGCCTGCACCTCGTGATTAAATCAGGTATACCCCTTTCCACGGGACTCAGGGAACTTACCGGAGACACAGATAACAAAGATGTAAAAAACATATTAAACCGCATATCATTCCGCACCTCGTCCGGTGATTCGTTCTCCGGAGCCTGTGAATCATGCGGCGGGGTGTTCGGCGAAACCGTGCTGAGCCTTATCCGCATAGGGGAGGAAACAGGCAGGCTGGATAAAACCCTGAAAGACGCTTCAAGCCATGTTCAGAGGGTAACAAACCTCAAAGCGGGCATCCGTCAGGCGCTGATGTATCCTGCATTTGCCTTCGTGGCGCTGATGTCCGCCCTTCTCTTCTGGATTATCTATGTCATGCCGCAGATGGCAGATACCTTCCGCGTGTTTGAAACGGAGCTTCCCCCCGTTACTCTGGGAATACTCCGTGTTTCCGAATTTCTGGGCGGATACGGTCAGTTGATTCTGGTGTTTGCGGCGGCTGTCTGCCTGCTGTTTGTCTATCTGCGCAGGACAGACATCGGCTTCCGCCTGAAAACCGACAGAGCCTTGCTGAGAATACCGGTTGCGGGCAATCTGGCATTCCTGTTCAACATAGCCTTCTTTGCCGAATACATAAGGCTTATGACAGGCTCCGGCCTGCCGCTGTACCGCTCACTGACGGTTATGGAGGAGAGCTTCACAAACAGGGTGTTCACAAATGCGGTAAAAGGCATTATGACCGCTGTCAGCAGAGGGGAGTCTTTCTCCTCCGCAATGGCGGGGCAAAAGCTTTTCCCGCCGCTCATGGTGAGGATGGTCAGCATAGGCGAGCAGACAGGGCATCTCACCGAACAGCTTGCATCAGCAGCTGAACATTACCTTGAAAAGGCTGAAAGAACGGCAAAAACAGTGTCAAAGGTGCTGGAACCTGCCGTGATCGGCTTTATCGGAATATTCATGCTGATAATCTTCATAGGGCTCCTCAGCCCGGTTTTCAGCCTCATCAGCGGAATAAAATAGCTACAGCAGAACAAAACCCGCGGCGGCTGAAAGCCCCACCACCGCCCATGAAGGAGTCTTCATAAACTGAAGAAGTCCGAATGCGCAAAGAGCTATTATCACCTCGAAACGTCCGCCGATTCCCTCTGTGAAAACAGGATTGTAAAAAGCGGCAAGAAGAAGCCCCACAACAGCGGCGTTTGTCCCCGCAAGAACGCTCTGAGCGGGGGGCAGACTCCGCAGTTTTTCCCAGAAGGGCAAAACACCCAGAACAAGCAGCATTGAAGGAAGAAATATAAAAACAAGGGCAAGCATCCCCCCTGTAAATCCGTTGGGTTCCGCATGGGAAGCCGCGCCGAGATAGGCGGCAAATGTGAACAAAGGCCCCGGAACCGCCTGAACCGCGCCGTAGCCCGCCATAAACTCATCCCTTCCCAACCAGCCGCCCGCAGTAACCTCCGCCTGAATAAGCGGGAGAACAACATGGCCTCCGCCGAAAACCAGCGAGCCCGCCCTGTAAAAGCTGTCCGCAATCCTGACAGAATGAAGATCGGAATAAGAAGCCGCAAAAGGGAGGAGAACAAGAAGAGAAAAAAACAGCGCGAGATACAGCGCCCCGCTTCTCACAGAAAAACGCTTCACCGCGGAGGCTTCACCCTGCTGACGCATTATAAGAAAATACCCCGCCGCTCCGCCTGCGATTATAACGCCAATCTGCATCAGGCCGGAAGAAACAGCAAGCACACAGCAGGCTGATATTATTGCTATTCCCGCTCTCAGCCTGTCGGGGCAGAGCTTCAGCGCCATCCCCCACACAGCGTGGGCAACAACTGCGACAGCCGCCACTTTAAGCCCCTTGAGCCAGCCCGAATCAAGGGCTCCGCTGAATGAGGCCAGTCCGTATGCGAAAGCTATCATCGCAAGGGCGGAGGGCATGGTGAAACCGACCCATGCGGCGAGCCCGCCAAGCTTCTCCGCCCGCCTGAGCCCCACGGCAAAACCCACCTGACTGCTGGCAGGCCCCGGGAGGAACTGGCACAAAGCCACGAGATCGGCATACTCCTGTTCGCTCATCCATTTCCGGCGGGATACAAACTCATCCCTGAAATAGCCCAGATGCGCCACAGGTCCCCCGAAGGATGTAAGCCCCAGACGAAGGAAAACTGTGAATACTTCTAATATATTTTTCATTCCGCTCATTGAATCTTCTCCGCTGTTGATATATTATCAATATAACATAACAATATCGTAAGTCAATATTGTAATCCGATATAAAGAGGACTGCTTATGCAAAGGGAAGCCGAACTGGCGTTTATAAAACTGCATATACTGCACCATGCGGCGAAAGAGGAAGTCTACGGAGCAGGGCTGATGGAGGAGCTTGCCCGTCACGGCTACAGGATCGGAGCCGGAGTGATGTACCCTGCGCTTGCGAAGATGGAGAAACAGAGCCTTATCTCCTGCCGAACGGAAAATGTGGGCGGCAAGCAAAGAAAATATTACAGAATAACGGAAAACGGCAGAGACCTGCTTGCTGAGATGAAGCTGAAAATTGAGGAACTGCACGAAGAGCTTAATGAGGATTAAAACGTTTCTTTTCCCTAAATGAACGAGGCTATTCTTCTCTTTAATTCCTCCGCGTGTTCAAGAGCCCGTCTCCTTATGTCCTCCTTATCTCCTGCGAGGTAAGGCACAAAAAGATAGCTTCCGCTCACAACCGGCTCTGCGTACACCATTCCGGTGTATTCGGCAAACTCTTTAATATCATTCAGAAGATTAAAAGCAGGCTTGGACGATGAGTCATCAACCCTGCCCCCCATTGTGGCGGAGGCTATGAGAATTTTCCCTCTGAGCCTGCCACCGCCTTCACCGAAGGCGAATCCGTCCGTAAAAACGTCAGAGAGCCATTTTTTAAATATCCACGGCATATTGAACCACTGGAGCGGGAACTGGAAGATAATAATATCCACTTCAAGGAGGGCGGCCTTTTCAGCTTCGATATCGAAGCATCCGCCGGCTGAAATGTCTGACAGGCAGTGCACAGCCACCCCGCCCGTTTTACTGAGTTCCTCCGCTATTGTGCGGTTGACAACAGAACTCTCCGGACTGGGGTGACCGGACACCAGAAGTATTTTATGCATCAGTACTCTTTATTTCGTTCCGAAAAGCCTGTCTCCGGCATCGCCGAGACCGGGGACAATATAGCCGAGCTCATTAAGCTTTTCATCAAGGGCGGCGGTGTACACTTTAATATCGGGGTGAGCATTGCAGAAAGCCCGCACACCTTCGGGAGCGGCGATCAGGCTCATGAACTTGATCGTTTCCGCGCCCTTGTCCTTGAGCATCTGCGCCGCGGCAATGGCGGAACCGCCAGTTGCGAGCATGGGGTCTATCAGTATGAATTCCCTCTTCTCGCAGTTCTGCGGAACCTTGAAATAATACTGCACAGGCTGGAGGGTTTCGTGATCCCTGTAAAGGCCTATATGCCCCACACGGGCGGAAGGCATGAGTTTCAGCACGCCCTCCACCATGCCGAGCCCCGCACGGAGAATCGGCACGAGCACCACCTTCTTGCCGGAAACCTCATGGGCTTCCATCTCGCAGATGGGGGTCTTTATCTTCACCTTCCGCAGGGGGAAGTCCTTTGTAATCTCGTATGCCATAAGCATGGCAACCTCATCCACAAGCTCCTTGAAGTCCCGCTTTGAGGTTTTTTTATCCCTGATGTAGCGCAGCTTATGCTGAATCAGCGGGTGGCTGATCACCGTAAGATTCTTAAATTCCTCCATTACTTATCCTCAGGAAGAATCAGGTTGAGAACAACGCCCACTATACCCGCAAGCCCTATGCCGCCGAGGGTAACTTTCCACATGGAAAGGTTAACGCCGCCTATCCCGCATACAAGAATAACGGAAGAGATGATCAGGTTTCTGGGTTTGGACATATCGACTTTAGCCCTGACGAGGGAGTTGATGCCTATGCCCGCTATCATTCCGAAAAGAAGGAACATGATTCCGCCCATTACGGGAACGGGAATAGTTTTAAGCACAGCGCCGAGCTTGCCGAAGAAAGCAAGGCATATGGCGAACACTGCCGCTATGCGCATATACATAGGGTCAAAAGCCTTTGTGAGCGCCACTGCGCCTGTAACTTCGGAATATGTGGTATTGGGAGGTCCGCCGAGAACGCTTGCCATGCTTGTCGCAAGACCGTCACCGAGGAGTGTTCTGTGGAGCCCGGGGTCTTTGAGGTAGTCTTTCCCCGTGGTGGAGCTTATTGCGAGAACATCGCCCACATGCTCAATAGCAGGAGCAATGGCAACAGGGAGTATGAATATAATCGCTTCTATGTCAAACTGAGGAAATGCGAAGGAGCCGTTTCTGGAAGCCTCTATCCACGGAATGGAGATCCATGCCGCCTGCATTATGGGCTCAAAGCTAACATGCCCCATGATGAGGGCTGCGATATAGCCGACACAGATTGCAGTAAGTATCGGGATAAGGCTGAGAATTTTTCTGCCGTATGCAACTACGACTATGGCGGTAAGGAGGGTTATTCCGGCGAGGATTACCGCTCTTATGCTGTACTGACCGTCACCGAAGTGCTTTGTCATCCCCACGGCAACAGGAGCGAGGTTAAGGCCTATCACCATAATAACGGGGCCTGTGACAATCGGCGGGAGGTATTTTTCTATGGCCTTCACTCCGCCCTGCTTCACAAGAAAGCTGAAAAGAATGTATGTAAGCCCCGCACAGGTGAGACCGCCGAGGGTTTTGGCAACGCCGAAATTCTGCATTCCGTATTGAATGGGTGCGATGAATGCGAATGAACTAGCAAGAAAAACAGGTACTTTACCCTTAGTGACAACCTGAAAAAGCAGAGTTCCGGCGCCTGCGGTAAACAGGGCGATAGACGGGTCAAGCCCCGTCAGCAGGGGGACGAGAACCAGTGCTCCGAATGCCACGAAAAGCATCTGAAGCCCCAGAATAGTCTTCTTTACTCCCGAAATGTTCTCCATAAAACCTCCTTAATATAATAATAAAAATTTTTCCATCCCTGGAAAATTTTTATACACACTCGCGGTCTGTAAAACAGACCTTCGTTCGCACGGCGCGCTCCCTTCTACTTAACAACAGTAATCCGTACATCCTGTCGGATTACTGTACACGCTCGCGCCGTGATAAACACGGCTTCGCTGCGCACGGCGCGCCCCCTTCCATGGGAGCGTTTATGACTCACGCATCTCATGGAAAATTTTATACACGCTCGCGCCGTGGTGAACACGGCTTCGCTGCACACGGCGCGCTCCCTTCTACTTAACAACAGTAATCCGTACATCCTGTCGGATTACTGTACACGCTCGCGCCGTGATAAACACGGCTTCGCTGCGCACGGCGCGCTCCCTTCTACTTAACAACAGTAATCCGTACATCCTGTCGGATTACTGTACACGCTCGCGCCGTGGTGAACACGGCTTCGCTGCGCACGGCGCGCTCCCTTCCATGGGAGCGTTTATGACTCACGCATCTCATGGAAAATTTTTATACACGCTCGTCTTCGCTGACCCTATCCGGCTGTTGAGACTCTTCGCATAAGCTCAGAGTGACGCTGTTCAGTGTGTCATTCTGAGGCACAGCCGAAGAATCTCCATCCCCCTTTGCAAAGGGGGAAAGAGGGGGATTTCAGATGCTGTTTCCCGCTCATCGGCAGACCTTGACCCGCTCTGATTCGGATGCTTTCAGTCCGCCTTACTAAGTTTTACTCCGATACAAAAAACAATAATTATGAAAGATTTAACCGACGATTGAAGATACGGATACAGCACACGGCGCAAACGCACAACAAAACATTTGATATTAAATTAATATTCTTTTCAGATCAAGCGGTGAATAAAAAGCTAATAAAAAAAGCCGCTCCTTTTCAAAAAAGAGCGGCCTCAGTATTCCGTGTTTATTCCGTTCTGAACTTTCTCACCAGACTATCCAGCTCTTCAGCCAGTCTCTGGAGATCCGTTACTGTCCGGCTGACCTCTGCCATGCCGGAGGAGCTTTCCTCCACACCGGCGGAGATAACCTGAACATTATCGTTTGTTCCGGCTATCGCCCTGCCCTGTTCGTCCACCGCTGTTCTTATCACGGCCATGGCGGAACGGATGTCATTAACAGCGTCCACAATATTGTTAAAATACCCGTCCACTTCCTTAATAGCCCCGACACCTTCATCCACTGTTTTTTCTGCTTTGTCCATATGGACGGAGGCGCTCTTTGTCTCAGTCTGAAGGCTTGTGATCAGCCCGCCGACCTCTTTGGTGGCGTTCTGGGTTCTTTCCGCCAGCTTGCGCACCTCATCGGCTACAACGGCAAAGCCTCTGCCCGCCTCACCTGCTCTTGCGGCTTCGATAGCGGCATTCAGCGCAAGAAGGTTTGTCTGATCCGCAATATCGTTAATGACGCTTATTATATCTCCTATTCTGGAGGATGCCTCACCCAGTTTGCCTATTGAGCCTGCCAGCCTGCCGGTTTCAGCGCGGATGCCCTCGATCCTTCCCACAGCCTCAGTGAGCTGTCTGCGTCCGTTTTCCACTGTTTCCGAAGCTGTTTCGGAAAAGCTTATGCCGTCTGTCAGGCTTGCGTTTATTTCTCCTGCCGAGGCGCTCATCTCCTCAAGAGCGGCGGCAACTCCGGAAACCTGCGCCGCCTGTTCCTGAAAAGTGCTCGAGAACTGTTCCGTGGTTGAAGCCAGCTCCGAGTTGCCTGAGGCCACGCCCGCGGCATTCAGCTTCACTTCGGAAATTATGCCGTTTATCTTTGATATAAATCTGTCAAAATGATCGCAGAGCACGCCCAGTTCGTCATGCACCCTGCTGTTAATTCTTCTTGTGAGGTCCCCTTCCCCTCTTGAGATCTCCTCAAACATTCCCGCAAGAATCTTAACCCGCCTGAAAACGAGTATATTCAGCACGGCGAACATCACCGCGAGAATAGTTATAACCAGTGCGGCGGCGCCGAACATGAAGATTTTCACCATTTTATTCGCTTCGGCGATCTCTTTTGTTACCAGCTCGGTTTTCTCTGCCAGAAAAAAGTAGCCTATCTCCATGCCGTTTAAGCCCGTCGCAGGAACAGCGGTGATGAAATATCCTCCGGCCTCGGCATACCCGCTTTTAACAAGAGCCTCGGCGTCAATATCCTTAACCGCGTCCACAAGTTCGCTGTTAAAGCTTTTCTGCGCGACCACATATCTGCCCATCTTGGGATTTTCCCTTGCTTCCTCAGCTATATCGAGATATTTCTGATCCATAAGCATGAGAACGTCGGTTCCTCTTTCTTTCAGTTCTTCAACAATGTCGTTTACTCCCTGAATGAACTCCATTGAGCCTATGTATCCGCCTTCATGAAAGATAGGCACAATAGCCCTGTGCGAAAGTCCGGCCACACCTATTTCAAAAACTACCATGGGCTTGCGGGTTTTCTTCATCTCAATCAGCGAATAGCGGAATGAGCTCAGATCGTCCCCGTATTTCTTCGGACTCCATGCGCGCAGGAAAGACTTTATATCCGCGGTATGGATATGAATCTGAACATTTTTCAGTTTGGTATTTTCCTTAAAACTCTCAGAAAGCTTCTGAAGCGGTTCAATCGCAAGCTCCCTGTTTCCAGTTACAAGTGCATCGACCACGGCCTGATTGTTTACCACGGCTAGAGCGTTCGTAAGCCCTACATCGTCCTTCGCCGCAAGCTTTTCATTAAGGGAATATACGAGGTTGTCGGCTGTCTTCAGGAACACAGATTCTGCTATATCTTTTGTAAGAGTGCGCATGTACAGGAAAAGTCCTGCAAAAACAACCAAGGACGCGCCGAGAACAAAAATACCCAGCTTCTTTTTTATGGAAAGTCCTGTCATAAATCAACTCCGTGCTTCTTATTGTATTTTGACATGGGTTAAACCAGAATAATACATGCAAAAACAGATATGTTCAATAACATTTAAACACTTTTTTAGTCTTAAACAATACAAGGAAGATAGAATTAAAAAAACCCGCAGTAAGGTATACTGCGGGTCTGCTGATTTTATTAACTGATGTCTCTTATTTCTGTTCGGCTGTTTTCAGATCGCCCAGAACATAATCAATTACGTCCTTTGCGGTGAATGAGGAGTTGCCGCTGCTGAGAAACTCCTTCACTGCGGCGAAGCATGAGCCCGCCGTAACCAGAGGCTTCTCAAGGTAGCCGTTCACATACTGGGTCGCGTGGCCTATGTTGGCGAGAAGACCGTTGCAGAGGCATTTGCGCCCGTGCGTGTCTTCCTCCAGCCCGCCTTTCTCGATGTAAAGCTTAACAGGTTCCGCGGGGCATCTGTAGCCGACTGTGCCGTCTTCCTTTCTGAAAAGGGTGCGCAGATAGCCGAGATTGCATATTCTGGGCCTTACAGCATATTCAGAGGGTTCTGAAAGTGAGCCGAGAACCTTGAGAACCTTGAAAGGAAAGCCTGTGGGAGATGCGAAAATATCGGTGACAACCTCAAACTTCCCGAAGGAGAGAATGGCTTTTCTCAGCTTTTCATCAAGGCCTGATTCACGGCAGAACGCAAAAGCGGTTCCGAGCTGAACTCCCGCAGCTCCTTTTTTTATTGCTTCCTTCAGTTTGTTTGCCTCGCCGAATGCCCCTGCAAGCCAGAAGGGAACATCAAGGGATTTGAGTTTTTCCAGATCGATGAAATCCTTTTCGCCGTACACGGGTTCGCCGGAATCATCAACGGTCATCCCGCCCCTTGGGGGAGCATTGTGTCCGCCTGCAATGGGATATTCCACAACAAGGCCGTCTACCTTGCCTGTGGATTTTTTAACCATAGTTGTGGCGAGTATGTTTGAGGAGATGATAGCCAGAAAATCCGGCCTTTTAAGAAAAGGAAGCCCGCTTCCGAAAAGCTCTTTGGGATCAAGGGAGATCTGAAAGCTTTCATCCTTGAGAGCGCCCTCAACGTTGAGCTTCATGTCTCCTCTGAGGTTTTCGGAAAAACGGTCAAGAATGCCCGGAATCTCTCTGGGAATTCCCGCGCCCATTATAACATAGTCTACTCCGGCCAGCATCGCTCCGTAGAGGGAGGCGAGGTTGGGAAGCTGTATTTTTTCAAGAAGATTTATGCCCACTTTTCCGCTGTGCCCTTCTTTGGCGAGGTAAACCTCGGCAAAGTTGGCGGCGATGGTAAGCTCCGTAAGTTCTCTGGGTGAGTTAACACTGTGCATGGGCACTCCGGAGTATTTTCCGGCCTGAGGAAGCCCTTCTTCTCTGAAATATTTTTTAAGAATTTTAGCGGCGGCATCCTGAAAAGGGAACGCAGCAAGAGCCCGTCTCATATGACCGCCCTTGTCACCCTCCTGAAGCCTTCTGGCGAAAATAACATCCATGGCCACGCCTGAAACCACGCCTAGCTGCCCCTGTCTGGAGACCTCTCTTGCCAGTATCCAGTTTGAAACCGCGGCGCCCATTCCGCCTTGTATGATAAGTGGATGACTCATTTTTTTACTCCAAAGTACAAATTAATTGCCGTCCGCACAAAATAAATTATTGTGCCTCATTTTACAAGAAATATATAACCCTTGCGCAGTCAGGATAAAAATATAATTTATGTATTATAGTTGACAAGCAGAAATATACTGCAATAATACTATGCATAAACATGGGCGGTACACCTTTTAAACAATATATACAATAAGTTAACAGGTATTATTTATGACAGAACTTCAGGAAACCACAGAATCGGTTATGACTAACCGCAGAAATTTTATCCGTTCGAAAATTGCATTGAAAATGTGCGGCTTTTTCTTTGATCAGGGGGACGCCGGCGAAAGAGCTTACAGCGGGTGTTTCATGTGCAAAACCATAGACATGAGCGAAGGCGGGATGCAGGTCATGCATAACGGCAGTCTGAAGCCGGGCGACATGGTTGAGCTCAGG
Organism: Deferribacterales bacterium; assembly: GCA_050253335.1. GTDB lineage: Bacteria > Chrysiogenota > Deferribacteres > Deferribacterales > Geovibrionaceae > Geovibrio. Next base: position 62,216 of record JBFWJG010000003.1, read on the forward strand.
ACAAAAAACGCAATAAGCTTCCCCAAATGCATGAAGTGCGACAAATACTACAACATGCGCTCGAAAATTGAGCTTATGCCTCTCACCGCCAGAGTAATATGGACCCAAGGAAACAGATGCGGACTTGAGTATATCAAGCTCTCAAACTTCAACAGAAACGTTATCTCCAGAATAGTCTGGCAGAAGCATATAGAAGAGATTAAAAAGCAGAGTGAGATTAAATAATAAAAATTGTTACCTGAAAATTTGTACTATCCTATTGACAACCTCCTAGGTATGGAATATGCTAGAGCATAAACTAAATCACCTAGGAGGATGTCAATGAGCCTTGTAACAAAACAAGCACCGCTTTTTAAAGAAATCTCCGTCGTGGGAAAAGAATTTAAAGACGTAAGCCTCGAAAGCTACAAAGGAAAATGGGTTATTCTTTTCTTCTATCCCCTCGACTTCACATTTGTTTGCCCCACTGAAATAACAGCTCTTTCAGACGCTACACCCGAGTTTGCAAAAAGAAACGCACAGATAATAGGCGTTTCCACTGACAGCAAATTCTCCCACCTTGCATGGATAAACACTCCCCGCTCCGAAGGCGGCCTCGGCGAAATAGCCTACCCCCTTGTTGCGGATTTCACTAAAAAAATCTCCGAGGAATACGGCGTGCTTCTCCCCGAAGGAATGGCACTCAGAGCAACTTTCATCATCGACCCTCAGGGCGTTGTTCAGTTTGAGCTGATCCACGCTTTAGGCATAGGCAGAAATGTTGACGAGGTTCTCAGAAGCCTTGACGCGCTTCAGTTTGTTGCAAAACACGGCGAGGTTTGCCCCGCAGGCTGGACTCCCGGAAAAGACACGATGATCCCTGACCCTGAAAAGAAAAAGGATTTCTTTAAGAAAAATCCCGCAGGACATCAGTCTTAATAATAAAAATCCGCACATCCTGTCGGATTTTTATACACGCTCGCGCCCTGCTTAGCAGGGCTTCGCTACACACGGTGCGCTCCCTTCCATGGGAGCGTTTTCGTTTACATCAGTCTTAATAATAAAAATCCGCACATCCTGTCGGATTTTTATACACGCTCGCGCCCTGCAAAGCAGGGCTTCGCTGCACACGGTGCGCTGAATCCCCTGAATCAAAATAGTGAAATCCCCTATTCTGATAACAAGATTGGGGATTTTTCTGTTTCAGGAAAATATACTCCCGTCATCCTGAGGCTTTGGCCGAAGGATCTGAACCCATGGATTTTTTAACGGTATCAGATTCTTCGCTATGCTCAGGATGACATATCCGTGTGCCTTTTGAGAATTTTCGACAATTCTATCCAGCTTCCTGAAAACAGACTGCAGTTCTCATAAAGAAACTACTGAATCCCCGCGCCCATTGCCTTTGCTCTGCCGAGGCTGTCAGTGTTCTTCACATCACCTTTTTCGGAAACACCCGCAACAAGAAGCTTTCCCTTGTCTGTCCATCCGCTGTAGGCGGCAAGATGCTCGTATGTTTTCACCATGCCCTCAAAAACAGCTTCCTCCTCATCCGCTCCGCAGGCGATAAGACAGCACTCCCTGACCCCGAGAGGATGTTCGGTAATGTAGAAAGAGTAGAGCTTATCTATTGCGGCTTTAAGCTGGGCGGGGAATGAAAAGCAGTATAAAGGAGCGGCAAAAACAAGCACTTCCGCCTTTTCGAGATGCGGTGCGAGCTCATTGAAATCATCATCAAAAACACATGCCCTGCCCTTTGAGAAACAGGCGTTGCAGGCTCTGCACCCTTTTATATCCTTAAAGGCCGCTTCAAACTTAGTCACTGAATGCCCTGCAGATTCCGCCCCCTCTATAAAGGCATCCGCCAGAAGATCGCTGTTTCCGCCCTTTCTCGGACTGCCGGTGACAACCAGAATATTTTTCATTTCTACCTCCGTATTTTTCTTTATTCTCATCTCTCACACGCAAAATGTAAAGTACGCACTATTTATGCATATACTGCCCTCTGTGATAGTTATACGGAAAATGCAGACTGCGGTTAATTAATCCGCAGGAAATGCCTTATTTTTAATCAGTCGTTTCAAAATTAATCGATAAATATTCTTAACTGTTCTCATGTAACGAAATTTTCACCCTATTTGATTTACCGATGAAGGCACGGTTCTTGCTTATCATCATGCAGTTAAATCTGTTCCGAAACGGGGAAAATCAGTATGTCAGTTCAGGATACGGTCACCTATAAGGATGTTGTCATACCTAAGGAGCTAATCGGGCTCATAGGCTACATGGCAGGGGTTGAGGAATACAGGGAAGAACTGCGCGCCCTCGGCGGTCAGTGGGATCTCTTGAGCATTCTGGGCAAGATAAGCGGCACAGGCACGGACATGACCGGAACCCGTGAGGGCTTCCGCCAGCTCACCTGCGAACTGCTGAGCCAGCTCGGGCTTGAGCTTCTGGACAAAACAGTGCGGGAAATAGGCGCAAAGGCGCAGGTGGCTGTGGACATCCTCATAAGAAACCTTTTTGAACGCACGGCGGATATAGGCTTTCTCGCCACGGACGACGACATCAGAGAATACATACTGAAATCCGAAGAACTGAGAAAACTGACCGCAGGGGAAGAAGAACAGATAAACCGCACAAGAATAAGAGAAGAAATGACCGCCCGAATTCAGGAGCGGTTCGCGGAATATGTCTCCAAATACTCGGTGTACTTCAACATTGTACTTCTGGATACTGAGGGGAATCTCGTTGTCCAGCTTGATAAAAGCAATAAGTTAACAAAATCCGCTGATCCGCTGATAAAGGAAGCGCTTACCACAAAGGATGAATTTGTGGAGGTTTTCAGATATTCCGATATCCTGCCCGCACATGAGAAATCGCTGATATACGCTTACCGGGTGACAGACGGGGCAAATCTCCGCTATCTGGGCGTTTTATGCCTCTGCTTCAAGTTTCAGGACGAAATGGAGAAGATATTCCGCAAGCTGAAAACCGGTGACGAGTGGTCTGTCATATCCATACTGGACAGCGGCGGAAAGGTGATAGCCAGTTCAGACCCCTATCAGCTTCCAATAGGCGCTTCGGTTGAAATGGTGACGGAAGGCTCCTACGGCATAACCAAATTCGCTGGCAGAAAATATATAGCCAAAACATGCCCCACAAAGGGGTATCAGGGGTTCTTAGGTCTAGGCTGGCACGGACACGTGATGATGCCCATCGAGCACGCCTTTTCATCCCCGAACGGCAGACGGGAAAGCATAGACCGCAGAATAATGGAAGCTGTCATGAGCGACCCCCGTCTCTTCTCCGAGGAACTCAGAAGCATCCCCGTTCAGGCGGACAAGATTCAGGGCGAGCTTGAGCGAACGGTCTGGAACGGAAATGTAAAGGGGAACGATCCCCGCTCAAAGATCCTTCTCTGGAGCGTCTCGGACGCAGGAGCACGCACAAAAAGCGTGTTTGAAAAATCCATAGGCAACCTCCACGAAACCGTAGTGGACTCCATTCTGGGCAATGTGTGGTTCTGGGCGGCTCTGGCGGCGGACATAATGGACAGAAACCTTTACGAGCGCGCCAATGACTGCCGATGGTGGGCGCTCACCTCTGCATTCCGCCGCATTCTGGGCGGCTCCGCGTCCCCAAGTCCGGAGGAGAGGGCAAAGATCTCATCCATACTTTCATATATCAACGGACTTTACACTGTTTACTCAAACCTCTTCGTATATGACGGAACAGGGAAGATAATCGCTGTCTCAAATCAGGCGGATGAATACCTCACGGGAACAGTACTCACAAAGGAATGGGCGAGGCAGACCCTTGCGCTGAAAGACAGCCAGAAGTACACAGTCTCCCCTTTTTCAGTCTCAGAGCTCTATTCAAACAGGCATACCTACATCTACGGAGCGGCGATACTCTCGCCGGAAAACGGCAGAAAGACCGCAGGCGGGATAGGCATAGTCTTCGACAGCGAGCCTCAGTTCAGGGGAATGCTGAATGATTCCCTGCCGAGGGATGAAAAGGGGCGCATTCCGGAAGGCTGTTTCGGAGTATTCGCCGACAGGCAGAGGATGGTTATAAGCTCCACAGACCCGGAGCTCAGACCCGGCAGCATAATAAACACGCATAAGGAGCTTTTCAGCCTCCCCGCCGGCGAGGGAACATCGAAAATTGTCGAGTACAACGGATGCTACTACGCGGTCGGCGCGCACACCTCATCCGGCTACAGGGAGTATAAAACAGAGGACGGATATGTGAATGACGTTGTCGGCCTCGTTTTCATGCCCCTTGCAAAAATATCCGATTCATCGAACCTAAAACCCCGCAGGAGGGATATGGGCATACATGTCTCAAACGACAAGACAGGCACGGACTGCCTCGAGGCGGCGACCTTCTTCATCGGGCACAAATGGCTGGGGATAGATGTCAGACATGTTGTGGAGGCTATAGACCCTGACGGGCTGACCCACGTTCCCGGCAACAGGCGCTTTGTCAAGGGGCGCATAATCTATCATGATGTGCCGCTGCTTGTGGTGGATATCCGTTCGCTTCTGGAACTGCCTGAAAAAGAGATAGATTCGGAAACCCAGATAATAATCCTCACCACGGGGAAGGACCGCTTCGGCCTTGTGGTTGACGCTCTGGGAGAGATACCCGAAGTGCCTGACTCAAGGGTTGACAGGAGCGAGCACATTCTCGAAAATTCGAAATATACCGAATGCATAGTTAAGCCTGATCCGAAATCAGGCAGGAAGGAGATGCTTCTGGTGCTGAAGCCGGACGGCATAATCGCAGCCCTCAGGGATATGCTCTAGCCGCTTTTCTCACTGACGGGGTGCATTCGCGAGGGGATATAGACAATGAAGTCCGTCCCCTTTCCTTTCACAGAGTTCACCTCTATGCGCCCGTGGTGCTTGTCTATGGCTTCCCGCGCGATGATAAGCCCGAGCCCCGTACCTTTGTTCTTAGTGGTGAAAAACGGTGTAAACAGTCTTTCCAGAACCTGCTCCTCCATTCCGGGGCCGGAATCGGAGATAACTATGCGCACCATGGAGCAGGCCTTATCCATCTCCTTGTCCATGTACTTTATGGTGGGATCGATGGAGATCTCCACCTCAATGTCCCCTTCCGTCTGCGCCTCACAGGCATTTTTGAGTATATTTGACAGAGCCATGAACAACTTTTCCCTGTCCGCCCTGATTGTTTTGAGATTGCGCAGAACACGGAAACGAAGCTCAATGCGGGAATAGACTATCTTTATGCCGTCCCTCAGTTCGTTTATGAAGCTTTCGACATCTATTTCATCAAACTTAACAGTCATTTCACTGAGCATATGTATATTGCCCAGGATGGATTTTATCCTGCCGCTCTCCTTCTGGATTATGCCTGCGCATTTTTCCAGATATTCGTTCTTCGCTTTTGCGGCTATGATCTGCGCTGTTCCGTCTATGACTGTCAGCGGGTTTTTGATTTCATGCTGAAGGGAGGATATATCCATTATATCCCCTAGGGGCTGGTTAAATTCATCAAGGGCTATAACAAAGAATTCGCAGTCCTTCCGAGAGGAGATTACCTTTATGCCGTAAGTGCCTCTGGGAGTTTTGAAAACAAGGTTATCCCCGTTTATTTTGCCGAGGAGGAACTCGCCGAACCTGCGTATGCCGAAGGCGGACATTTCATCCATCAGCAGTTCCGCCTGAAAGTTAGCGGATTTGACCTTGCCGTCCTTTGAGACAGAAAAGAAGGCGAAAGGAACATCCTCAAACTTTCTTTGAGACATTATCACTCCGTCACATCGTAAGGCTCGAAGCTGAAATCCGTGGCGTAGCTGTCCGTGATTTTATGGGTTCCGGTATCCACCTTGTAATACATAACATTCTCAGCCGCTGGGAAAACAGCGTACGGAAACTTGTTGAGAGATGCGCTCATATAATCCACCCATGCAGGCAGAGCGGCACTTGCACCTGCCATGGAGTGGCCTATTGCCTTGAAGTCGTCAAAACCGACCCACACGCCGCTCACAACATTGGGAAGATAGCCCACGAACCACGCATCCTTAAAGTCGTTCGTTGTGCCTGTTTTTCCGCCCGCCGGTCTTTTGAGTATCTTTGCTCTCTTTCCTGTTCCCTGTTCCACGACATTTTCCATGAGGTCAATCATTATCTGGGCTGTTTCCGGCCTGATAACGTCTGTCCTGCCCGCGGGCTTATATTCCTTGATCAGGCTTCCCCTGCCGTCCTCTATCTTTGTCACGTAGTACGGCTTAACCCTGTAGCCGAGGTTGGGGAAAACGCTGAACGCGTAAACCATTTCCATCAGCGGCGCGGAGCCGGAGCCTATGCTTACAGAGAGATCCCTCGCCAGATGCTCCGTCATGCCGAATTTTTTGGCATATGAAAGTATTGTACCTATCCCGATTTTTTCCGCCACTTTGATGGTGACAACATTTCTTGACTGCGTGAGTGCCTCTTTCAGAGTAGTCAGTCCGTAAAACCTGCCTGAGTAGTTTTCCGGCTTCCAGTACTCGCCCTCCTCGTCCATGGCCTTCACAACAGGAGCATCGTATGTTTCCGTCATGACGTTGTAGCCGTTTTCAAGGGCAGCGGAATAAACTATGGGCTTGAAAAGACTGCCCACCTGACGCTTTGCCTGAACAGCCCTGTTGAACATTGACTTGGAATATTCAAACCCGCCTGTTACAGCCAGAACAGCCCCTGTGTGCGGCTCTATGGAGATAAGCGCGCTCTCCACATCGGGGTCGGTCTCAATTTCGTAATAGCCGTTCTGCCTGTTTGCAACGGAAACAAAAATGACGGAGTTTTTCTTTATGATGGTGGCAAAGTCAGTCAGGCGGGAATAGCTTCCGCCTCTGGGTCTTGCCCATTTATTGTCATTAAGGCGGAGAACGCCTTTTGAGCGGTCGGGCAGAAGGATTTCAGCCTGATTTTTCTCAACCTTAGTCACAAGCGCGCGCTGAAAACCCATGGAAAGGATATACGGCCTCTCCTCTTTAAGCACAGCGTCAAGCCTTGCTCTGCGGTCTTCTGCGCTTTCCCCTTTAATCTCCTCGAAAACAGTTATATCCCCTGAATAGCCAAGTTCTTTATTAATGCGGAGTATATTGTTCTTTATGGATGTTTCGGCGTTTTTCTGCAGATCAAGATCCAGCGTTGTATAAACCCTGTACCCGCTGTTTTCAGGTTCCTCGTCCTCAAGCTCATCCTTGATAAACTTCACAACCATATCAGTGAAATAGCCTGCGTATGAATTTTTCGGCTTTATCTTCTCAATGATTTCAGCCTTCTCATCCGCCGCTTTTCTGTAGGATTCCTCTGTGATGTAGCCTGTTTCAAAAAGTCTGTAGAGCACATGGTTTCTGCGGTTTAAGGCTTTTTCCATGTTTATGTGCGGGGCGTATATTCCCGGAGCCTTCGGGATGCCCGCTATCATGGCCGCCTGAGCCAATGTCAGCTCAGATGTCTTTTTTCCGAAGTAATTCGCGGCGGCTGCCTCAACACCGTATGCCCCCCTGCCGAAGTAAACCTGATTGAGATACATTTCAAGTATCTGCTCTTTCTCCAGGAAGTTATCCAGACGGTAGGCCAGAATCGCCTCTTTTATCTTACGTTTAAGTTTTTTTTCGGGGGTGAGGTAGATTATCTTCACAAGCTGCTGGGTGAGGGTGCTCCCGCCCTCCACAACCCTGCCCGCCTTGAGGTTGGTGACAAATGCGCGCATTATCCCCATCATGTCAACGCCGCCGTGGTCAAAGAACCTTGCGTCCTCAACCGCCACGATGGACTGCCACATGTAATCCGGCATTTCCTTTATGGAAATGGGGTAGCGCCGTTCCGTTCCGAGCTCCGCAATGGGGTCGCCGTTACGGTCGTAAATTATTGTTGGTCTGTCGTACTGGAAGTCCTTGAGCTGTTCAACGGACGGAAGCTGGCGGCTGAGCATGTATATATATCCCAGCACGCTGCCGAAGCTGAACAGCATAATAAAAAGCGCCGCGCCAATGATAAGGTACAAAGGCTTGGTATTTCTTATAAACTGTCTTATTGTCTCTATCATTTTTTCACGCTGTACTCAAAGAGCATGTCACGGAGCCTGGCCGCTTTCTCGAACTCCAATGCCTCTGCGTATTCCTGCATTTTTTTCTTCAGTTCCGCTATGTCTTTCTCTTTATTGCCAGTCAATCTTATACCATCCTCATCAGGCAGATCAACAGTTACATAGTCTTTCTCGTAGATGCTTTCCATGATATCGGAGATTTCGTTCTTTATGGTTTCAGGTGTAATGCCGTGTTCCTCGTTGTAGGCGAGCTGCTTCTGTCTCCTGCGCTCTGTCTCCTCTATGGCGGCCTGCATGCTCGGCGTTATCCTGTCGGCGTAGAAGATCGCTCTGCCGTTCACGTTTCTCGCGGCGCGGCCTATGGTCTGGATGAGTGAGCGCTCCGAACGCAGGAAGCCTTCCCTGTCCGCGTCAAGAACGGCGACAAGACTTACCTCCGGTATGTCAAGCCCTTCTCTCAGAAGGTTTATCCCCACAAGGACATCAAACTTGCCCAGACGCAGGTTGCGGATGATTTTGATCCTCTCCAGAGTGTCTATCTCGGAGTGCAGATATTCCACACGGACGCCCACTTCCTGATAATACTTCGTGAGTTCTTCTGCCATGCGCTTCGTAAGGGTGGTGACAAGCACACGCTCGCCGTTTGCGGTCACTTTCTGAATCTCCGCCAGAAGGTCGTCCACCTGTGACTTGGCGGAGCGCATTTCGATTACGGGGTCTATAAGCCCCGTGGGGCGGATTATCTGCTCCGCAACTATCCCTTTTGAGTCATTAAGCTCATAGTCCGCCGGAGTGGCGCTCACATACATCACCCGGTTTACCGCGCCGCGGAACTCCTCAAACTTGAGCGGCCTGTTGTCCAGAGCGGCGGGAAGCCTGAAGCCGAACTCCACAAGGGTGGTCTTGCGCGATCTGTCGCCGTTGTACATCCCGCGTATCTGCGGAACGGTTATGTGCGATTCGTCTATGATGACAAGGGCGTCCTTAGGCAGATAGCTGAGCAGGGTCGGCGGAGCCTCGCCTGTGGTGCGTCCTTCAAAAAAACGGGAATAGTTCTCTATGCCGTTGCAGTAGCCCGTCTCCATTATCATCTCTATGTCATACATGGTGCGCTGGGTAAGCCTCTGAGCCTCAAGGAGACGGTTGTTCTCCTCAAGAAAGCGGCAGCGCTCAAGAAGTTCGTTTCTTATATTCTTTACCGCGTCCTCCCTCGTTATCTTATGGGTCACATAATGAGTTGCGGGATAAACGGCAAGCTTGGGACGCTCTCTTATGGTTTTTCCGGTAACGGGGTCAAACTCAGAGAGCCTGTCCACCTCATCCCCGAAAAACTCTATGCGGTAAGCCACCGAGTCCTCATGGGCGGGGAAAACCTCAAGTGTGTCCCCTTTAAGGCGGTAGGTTCCCCTGTGGAAGTCATAGTCATTGCGCTCGTACTGGATCTCCACCAGCTTCTCCAGCACCTCTTCCATGTCGGCGGGTTCTCCCGTTTCAAGGACAACAAGCATCCCGCTGTAGGCCTCCGGCGAGCCGAGACCGTATATGCAGGAAACACTGGCGACTATTATTACATCACGCCTCTCAAGGAGGCTTCTCGTGGCGGAGTGGCGGAGCTTGTCTATCTCCTCGTTAATGGAGGAATCCTTCTCGATGTATGTGTCACTGGAGGGGACATAGGCCTCCGGCTGGTAATAGTCGTAATAACTGACAAAGTACTCCACAGCGTTTTCGGGGAAAAATTTCCTGAACTCGCCGTAAAGCTGGGCAGCCAGAGTCTTATTGTGGGCTATTATCAGCGTGGGGACATTAAGGCGCTCAATGACATTTGCCATGGTGTAGGTCTTGCCGGAGCCTGTAACCCCCAGAAGAACCTGAGCGTCAGCACCGTCACGGAAGTTCTCCGTGAGCAGGTCTATGGCGGCGGGCTGATCCCCCGCCGGAAGATAGTCGGAATTAAGCTTAAAAACCATGAAGCTATTCTATATTTTTTTAGCGTCTGTACAATGGATAATTAATGAAACAATGCATAAAGACTTGATTTTTTCAGCATACGGTAATATTCATTTTCTTTCGGAAGAATAAAAAAACGGGGCAGAGAAGAGCAGTTCCCCGCAATTTTATGTATAAAGGTGATGAGAATGCCTATTTACGAGTACAGATGCAGGTCATGCGGAAAAGTTACAGAGATGATGGAAAGCATCACAAGCGTTGAGAAAGTAAAGGAATGCCCGGCCTGTCAGGGCGAGGCGGAAAGGATCATGTCCGTGAGCGGTTTTCAGCTTAAAGGCGGCGGATGGTATGATCAGGGCTACTCAAAGGCGCCCTCATGCGCATCTGCGGATTCGGCTTCACCCAAGTGTGCGGCCTGCCCTGCCGCCGCAGGAAACTGAACAGACCAAGCCTGCGCGCCCGGAAAAAAGAGGGCGCGCCTTATTATCTCAGCCTGCGGTTCCTCCGCCGGTTCTGCTTACAGCGTTAATATAGTCTCCGAGAATGCAGTCCGTCTTGCTTATGTGGTGCGTGAGCCAGTCCTGCATTTTCCGCTGAAGCGTCAGAGGGAGAGAGACAGAATAGCCTTTTGAGAAGTAAACATCTTTTATCTCCTCAAAATCAGCCCTGAATTTCCTGTGCTGCGCTATGTGGAGCTCCATATCGTGATAATTATGCTCACGCATGAACTCCTCTTCCCTAGGAAAGTATTTGAGTATATGAAGCTCTATAAAACGCATGGTTTTAAGGATCTCTTCCTTGCCCTCTCCGTTTTTCATGGCTTCAAGCAGGCGGTTCATGGCTGCCGTAAAAAAGCTGTGCTGCTGGTCCATGAACTCTATTCCCGTGGTAAATCCGTTCCCCTTCTTAATCATGGGCATTTCCTGTCTGCTATTGAATTTGGCAATAATAAGTTTTACAACAAGACTAAAACTAACACAATATTTATTCCGCGCGAATGTTAATCTAATTAAAAACAACCTATATCACAGGCACTTGCGATATGAACACCGGCTTTGCCTCCGGTTTGCCGTAGAAATAGCCCTGTCCGTAATCCACACCGAGAAGGCTTATCTCACGGGCTATGTTCTCGTTTGATATAAACTCCGCCACGGTCTTCATTCCCGAGTGTCTGGCCAGTGAGACGATGGAAGCGATGATCTCCTTCGAGGCTTCGTCATCCTCAAGCCTTTTCACGATGGAAGCGTCTATTTTAAGATAATCCGCCCTGATGTTAAGCAGGTAGTCGAAGTTGGAAAAGCCCGCCCCGAAGTCGTCTATGGAGATTTTAGCTCCGCCGGACTTGAATTTCTCAAATATCCTGTTTGTCTCGTCAATGTTCACAAGCTCCTGAGACTCCACAATCTCTATCACGAGCCTGCCGAGGACACCGTTGTTTTTTGCCACAGTAAAGAGATAGTCCATTGTGTCGCGGTCGAAAATATCCTCAACGGAGAGATTTATGGAAAACTGATAAGGCAGGTTTTTGAACACTGCCACGGACTTTTCAATAACCCTTGCGGTAAGCCGCGGGTACATATTTGTTTTTTTGGATATATCAAGAAATTTAGCAGGGCTTATCACTTCCCCGCCGTCATCAATTATCCTCATCAGGCATTCATACTTCTCGCTTTCGCCGGTTTTCAGATCAATAATCGGTTGGTAGTACGCAGTTACACGGTCATTTTTAAGGGCGTCCGAAACTTTGCGGATTATTTCCAGATTCTCCTCAAAGTCAGCCATAATCCTGTTATCCGCTTGAGAATAAACCAGAATATCCTGCTTCAGCTTTTTGGCCCCGTTCAGCGCCATATCCGCATAGGCAAGCAGATTGTCCTTATCCGCCGCTATTCCTGCCGTGAAGTATATCCTCTTGTCCTCACCATGACGTTCCTGAAGAACAGCACCGACTTTCCGCATTGCGGAAGCCGTGTTCTCCCTGAACGTGAGCAGATCGGCATTATTAGCCAGAATGCCGAACTTGTCCGAATGGAGCCTGTAAACAGAGTAACCGGAGAGAGAGGGGCAAGCCACAAACTCCTTCGCCGTTTCCACAAGGATGCGGTCTGCGAAATGGTTGCCGAAAAACTCATTAATCTGTTTAAAGCCTCTTATGTCGACAATAGCCAGAACAGGGTGCTCAATGGGCTCCGCATCGCTTATCAGCTTGACCCTGCTGCCAAGCCCCGTGAGGCTGTCGCTGTTGAAAAGCTCCTCTATCCTGTTGCGGTTTTCCACAAGCTCCGTTATGTCGTTCGCACAGGCGATATATTCTATCACTTCGCCGAACTCATTGAGAATCGGGGCAATTGTGGCACTTATATAAAAGCTTTCGCCGTCTTTTCTTCTGTTTCTCAGAACACCCTTCCACACCCTGCCCTTGGTGATCGTTCCCCAGAGGTCCTTAAAGGTTTCAATGGGTGTTGTGGGATGCTTGATTATGTTGTGTCTGTTGCCGATCAGCTCGTCCCTGCCGTATCCGCTTATCTCGCAGAACTTATCGTTCACGTATGTCATAACGCCGAATTCATCTGTTATGGTCACAACAGAGCTTTTATCAAGAATAGATTTATACTGTTCAAGGAGGTTTCTGTGCCCTTCCTGTTTTTTCTCAAGCCTGCGGATCATCCTGTATATAAGCAGTCCGGACGCAATAACCGCTATGAAAAGGTAGGCGATGACCGTCTTCACCTCAGCAATATCCTCACGGACAAGCTTTTCGATCAATGTGCGCTCTTCCTCAAGCTGATCCTCCAGATCGCTGAAATAAAATCCAGTGCCGATGACCCAGCCCCACGGCTTATACTCCGTCACATAAGTGACTTTACGTTCCGGAACAACAGTGTCCGGTCTCGGCCAGAAATATTCAGCATAGCCGCCGCCGTTTCTGACTATTTTGTCTATCTCCTGAAAAATGTACTGTCCGTCCCTTGAGCGCATGTTTTTCAGGTTTTTACCCTCAAGCTCAGGATGTACAGGGTGTACAACCGCCTGAAAATCAAGGGTGTTGACCCAGAAATAACCTATACCGTCTCTGCCGTAGCGCTCACGGCGGATGGAGTTTACCGCCCTTCTTTTAGCTTCCTCTTCCGAGCTTTCAATTGTGAATGAACTGCCTATGAACAAAGGAACATCTTTGAGCTTCTGAACATACCCGATCTTTCTTTCACCGCCTCCGGAGGCATTGTCCGGAATCGAATATGAGCCGAAACCGGCGCCGCTGTCCCTGAGTTCTGTCAGCGCCTTCGCAAGCCCTGAACCGCCCTGGAGGATATCCAGAATGTTTTTGTTGATGTAGTTTTTGTCCTGTTCATGAAAAATCACCGTTCCGTCCCCGGAAACGACAAAGAAATAAGAAGAGTTGTCGGCACCTTTAAAGGCGCTGATCATTCTGGCGAAATCCGCGGTTTTATAAGACCCGCTTCTTTTAAGGCTCAGGCTGACATATTCCGCGGCGGAGGCCACCTTCAGAGCCACGGCGGATTTTCTCATTTCCAGAGTGCTTTCCCTTATGGCGTCCATCCGCTTTATCATACGCTCAGCTTCGCTCTTAACACCTGCCTGACTGTTCTCGGTAAATCTTTTTTCGAGAAGAGCCGCCCTTTCCTCATAATCGTTTTTTGCGTTCGAGTTCACAAAATACATTATTACCGCGGAAAAAATCATCGCAGTGGAGACAGAGGCGAACAGGCTGAGCATCGAGGCGCTGTATTTGAAAGCGGGCATTTCCACTCCTTCAAATAAAAATTTGAAAACAATAATTCCTATATTGTAACTATTCTTTTAACAAATAACAATCTTTCCTCTTGTATTTTTATCCGCCGGATAATAATTTATTCACCTGCGGAGAAAAATAATAATGGCAAATCTGGCAACAAACAAAAAAGCATTTTTTGACTACGAGATAATTGAGAAGTTCGAAGCGGGTCTTGTTCTTCAGGGAACAGAGGTCAAGTCCGCCAAGGGCGGAAATATCAATCTCAAGGACTCTTTCGTGAAAATCATCGGTGAGGAAATGCACCTGATCAACTGCCATATTTCCGAATATAAGCAGGGCAATATAGCTAACCATGACCCTACCCGCTCGCGCAAGCTGCTTCTGCATAAGAAAGAAATCACCCGACTCATCGGAAAGATGAATGAAAAGGGGCTCTCCGTGGTTCCCCTAAGCGTTTATCTCAATTCCCGCAACATAATCAAGGCTGAGATAGCGCTTGTTAAAGGCAAGAAAAGCCACGACAAACGGCAGACAATCAAAGAGCGCGACCTTCAGAGAGAGATAAGCAGAGAATTTAAAATCAGATAAAACCCCGCGGGTCAAACATAATATCCCGCTTCTTCAACCGTTCGGTTCGGCAGAATAATTAATACAATTTTAATCTCATTTTCCCCTTGACTGTTTTTGCCCGAGGATTATGTTTGTATGTACAAGCAAGGAGAAAGCTATGAAAGGTCATACCCCAAAAAAATGTCTTTATGCGGCTAGCATGGGATTTGCGAGGCAGATGTCAAAACTCGCTGAAGAATGCTTCTCGGAGACGGGGATGCACCCTTCACAGGCTTTTCTGCTTATGATTGCGGCGGATGAGCCGGGCATAAACCCGACAAAAGCGGCCGAACTCCTCGCACTGGCTCCTTCCACCATAACCCGCTTCGCGGACGGACTGGAAAGGAAAGGATACATAACGAGAGACAGATGCGGCAAAAACGCAGAAATGTATGCCACTGAAAAAGGCAGAGAAATGACAGAAAAAATAACAGACGCATCAGGAAGGCTTTATGAAATTTTTTCTGAGAAACTAGGCAGAAGCGGGGCGGAAAGGCTTGCTATCTTAATAAGCGAGGCCGCGGAAAAAATGAAATAAATCTATATCAGATAATAAGAACAAGGTTTAAGGAGGATATTATGAAAACTCTCGTGCTTTACGGACACTCATCACCCGAACAGTCGTTTTCGAATGCCGTCATAGTCGGTGAACTGGCAAAACTGCCTGATGTTAAAGTCAGAACACTGGCAGAGAAAAGGGTGAACGGTCATTTTGATGTACCGGCAGAACAGAATGAGCTTTTAGAGGCGGATAGAATTGTTTTCCAATTTCCCTTTAACTGGTACAGCCTCCCGTGGTTGCTGAAACAGTGGATTGACGAGGTTCTCACATACGGATTCGCATACGGCGAAGGCGGAGACAAACTCAAAGGCAAGCTGGTAATCCTTTCTTTCACCACTGGTGTTCCGGCGGAAGGATATATAAGCCCCACTACGGAAGAACTTCTGCTTCCGGTTAAGCAGACTCTGGCGCTTACGCAGGTCAAGCTGGAGAAGAGCGAATCATCCAACGGAATGATGTATATCCCCGGCTTTGCGGGCGACAAAAACGAGGTTCAGGCAAAAGCCCTCGCACATGCGAAAAGGCTCGCAGCAAGGCTTAAATAGAAATCATGAAGCGTGCCTTCCCCCCGGGGCGGGCACGCCTTTTGTCCGGCGGATGTACAAAGATCTTGCACTAAATCTCCGAACATATATACTAACTGTCCTCATGGGGGCGATTGGTTTCGACGGGGAATCGTAGGTCCTGGGAGCATGCCGAGGTCGGCACCTCGTAAAACAGCCGGCAAATAGTAACTGCAAACGAAGAATTTGCACTCGCTGCTTAATTGACGGCGACGCACAGAGCGAGGCCTGCTCACGGCTGACCCGAGTGCGCCAAACAATAGTGAGCCAAGCCCTTTGAACCGCCTTGCGCAAAGGGACTGAAACCTAAAGGCTTACTTTAAATCATAGCTGTCTGTGGCTGAGATTTAAGGGACACCTGATCACAGAACAAGCATGTAGCGCCTTCGGCTGTAAGTTTTCCGGACGCGGGTTCGATTCCCGCCGCCTCCATA